>NZ_CP020084.1 GCF_003431825.1 Blastomonas fulva
AGGTTCGGGCAGGAAGCGGAAAACATTCGCATTGGCGATGAAGGTAGTCCGGATCGACTCTGCCATTTTGGCAGCGGCGGGTGACATCATCGGCCCTGCAATCGTGCCTTCAAGTTGAGCATGGATCGTCTTCAGATCCGACTGCATCAGGAAGTAGGAAAGCGCGCCATTTGAGCGCACGCCCATCTTGATCATCTTGACGCACATCTCGACGAACAGGGTGCGTGCCGATTTCTGCCAGAAGTCATCTTCCGCGCTGTGACCGCTCGGAACCAGCGCCGTCGCAGCGCTCATGAATTCGGCGTAGTTGTCGCAGTCGTTGAAGATCGACCATGGCACGCAGCGCCGGTCCATCGGATTGAGGATGATGTCCGTCTCGGCATCATAGAAGCTCTCGACGAAGGTGCCGGTCAAATCGAAGATGACGCAGCGATGACCGCGTTCACGCGCTTGCGTGACGATCTTCTTCAGCTCGGTTGTCTTGCCGGCGCCGGTCGTCCCGATGAACATCGCATGGCTCTGCTCAAGGCGCCAGGGAACCGGCACACCTGCGAGACGGTAAGGCGCATGCAGACCTGCCCGGACACGGTCCTTCAATGGCTCTTCGAGGATCTTGTCGGGGTCCACTGCCGGCGTGCGCTTGCGGCACTCGCTGACATGCGCTTTCCAGTTATGGCTGGTGATGGCTTGGACCAGTTCGCTGTGTGTCACAAGCACGGCACCGCGCTCGTGCCGCTCGGTCAGAATGTCGGTGCCGCGCCGTTTCGAAAAATCGACAAACCAGACGGTCAGAGGCACACAGATAAAGGCTGCACCGAGACCTGCGGAAATGCTGACCTGCACGGCCTTGGCCCAAGCCCTTTCCACGGCAGGATGATAGGGCACCATCGACATAGTGCCTTGCACCATCTGACCCGACGGAAGCGTCAGGTTTACAGGCTTGTTCGGATTGAGCTGCACCCATCCCCAGACCTCGGCGTAGAGCTTCATCAACACGAGCTGCACCTCGTGGTTTTTGAAGGTCAGACTGACGAGGATGCACAGCAGTACAACGGCGGTTCCAATCCAGACGTAGAGGGGCATTCTGATGCCCGCCCAGGTCATCAGGATTTCGTGGTGGAACAGCTGCGACCCGCGCGTGAAATTGCCTGCGTTCCGCTTCACTTTTCCGCGCGCGGAAGCGTGGGTGAGAGTGGCAGCTTTTTTGCTGAAGCGGATGTCTTCAGCCATGATGTTCTCGAACGTTGGAGAGCGCCTGAGCGATCAGGTGTTCAGCATCAGCCGGATACTGTTCCTGAACGATGAGCGAGAGCGCAAGCTGGGTATGCTCGAGGATCGTGACAGCCCGCTCGGCATTGAGCGATAATCCCGCCTTCAGGAGAGGAATGCCCACTTCAAGGGCAATGCGGATGGCTTCAGACCGCGATACACCGCGGCTTGCGGCAAGTTGATCGACGACGTCGATCATCCTTGGGCTGAGCGTTACACCGACGCTCTGGAACTGTTTCTTTTCCACTACCACACCTTTTCAGGCGTGGTTCGTCTATCGCAGGTTGAAGTATATAGCGCTGCATCGTGCTTGCCAAGAGCGTCGGCGATGCAGCCCGGTGCAGCGCTATGGCATTGGTTTTTCTATGCTTTATTGAAGCCTTGAGCATCCTGCAGCCGACTGCACCGCCCGAATTGCGAGCAAGATTTCAGCTAACCAATTGTGAAGTATGCAGAATGTCGCTGCATCAGCCTACCGCGCAGCGGTGTACGGTGTGCAAAAAATCAGGAACTTGCGCCCTGTGCCAGGTCCATTGCCGTTGGGGGATCACTCGCCCAGGTGGTTCTCCAGTGGGATTGCGCGAGCGAGCCTGACTCGCGAACTCACCGCAGGCGTTATGTCCGCCTACAGCGGGAGCTGTGGGACGACAATGGCTCTTGGTTTGGCCGTGGCGATGGCTCAAGCAGGCCATGCTCCGCGACGAAGTGGCGCGAGAGCAGCAAGCAAAAAATGCCTCGAACAGACCCTGCGATTGGTGCATCTTCGCATGGTCTTTCAAGGCTTGGAGGAATGCGCAATGGTGTCGAAACTTGAACGCGAACGGTCTGCCCTAGCAGCAGCGGAAAAGGAGCTGGAAGAGCGCAGGCAGAAGCTCGCAGAGCTTGAGCGTGAGGAAGCAGAGCGAGAGCTAAATCGGCTGATCAAAAAGGTCGGTCAGGATACGGCGATTGCCCTTCTGGAGCTGGCCGTTAAGGTGAAGCCAAAGGTGGCGATTTCTGCCCTCGAGAAGCTTAGCGGGTGAGGTCTGGTTTTTGTCGAGTTGGGCGGCGATGACCACCGCCCTGTCTCGTCAGAATTCATCGGCCATTTTCCCGGTGGCGGTGTAGACGATCTGGTCGATCAGATGCATCGGAAGCTCGCCATAGTCTCCCTCCTCGATGAGGATGTACCCGTCCCGGGTCTCGACGACATGGACGTCGAAGAATGTGTGGTATGAGCGCCGCTCAGCTTCCAGCGTTTTTTCATCAAGGGCGATGATGTTGGGGTTGATCTGACGAAGCACTGAAACGTCGTCTTCGTAGCTTTCCGTTGTGTAGCACATGACCTTGCCTCCTGGCGCTTGGCGGCTCGTCCGCCATGCCATGAAACAGCGCCCCGTCAGTGTGCTGGTCACCGGAGCGAAGCGTGGGCTTGACCGCTAATTTTTCGATGGTGCGGAAGCCGGCGCAGCACGGCTTCTCGGTCGGGAAATTAGTGGTTGACCAGTATGCTGGCGGGGTGCTCATGGCGATGGTGGTGGACGGGCCTGCGGCAGGAGGCATGCGTTGCCAGCGACTTCGCGAAAGCTATGCTCTGGAGCGTGGCTGTTCGGAAATGGCGTAAACCCGGCGGCATGAAAAAAGGGCGCCGCGGCAGCGTGCCGGGCACCCTTTTCCACCTCGATCCTGCAGGAGGCTGTTTGCAGATCGAGCGTTAGATTTGGCGACGAGTTCCGCCGATTCCTGGCTGCTCGTGAACTGGTGGCTGGGTCGTCATTAGCTCCATTCGAGCAGCGGATGTTGCTCTCCACAATCGGTGGCGGCCATAAGCGCGAGGCTTTCGAAGAGCGGGGTGATTCCTGCCTTGACGAAAGCCGCGTAAGTCCGGTGATCCTCGAGCGCTGTCGCAAGCTTCTGCAGGGACAATTGGCCAGACTCATTTGCATGACGGCCAAGAGAGGTGAGCACCTTTGCCGCAAGGTCGCTGCTCATTGTGATGTCACCTATCAGAGCGATGTGCTTGCTCACCCGCATCGTGATCGGCGCATCGCATTGCAGGTGCTCGATCCGCAGCATTCGTCCAAGAAACTGCGCTTCCTCGACGATCGCGATCATCTCCGGACGATGGTCGAAGCATGATGCGAACTCGGCGATCGCAAGCGCGTTGGCATTGATCTCGAAGTTCAGGGGCGCGGCCAGAAATTCGCCTGGATCTGCATCGATTGTACTGTTGGCGGTGTGCAGTCTGCGCATCAGCGCGGCGAGCTCTTGCGGGCGAATCTGAGCCGGTTCCGAATGGAGCCTTGTCTCGATATCCTTGACGCGGAATGTGACGAGCATCTTTGCCTCCTGTCGCTGCTCGTCTCCTCCATCCCCCTCTCCTTTCTCACTTCCTGAGCTTGTGGCTGAATGCCCACAAGGGGTTTGGTCCAGCCTGAGGATTGCCGGTCGGCCCATTGTCCGGATGCAGCCGCTGGCGTGGCAGCGATGCCCGCAAGATGCGAACCATCGGGCACGGGCAAGGCGCACCGGCCCAAGGTAAAAGCGCCGCTGATACATTCAGGGATCGCGATGCTCGCGGCAGCGGGCGAAGGGGGTTCGATGCCCCCAGAGCCCGCCTCTTGCGCAAAAGAAGAACGGAAGGCCCCGGCATAAGCCGGAGCCTTCCGAAAAGCGCTCAGCCGAAGGTGCGCGAGCGCGTTTGCGCCTGATCGCTGATGCGGCGGATGTGCAGCGGCACGCCAGCCTGACGGAGGCGCTGTGCAAGGTTCGACTGGATGCCGGATCCTTCTCCGATGATCGCTTCAACCGGGTTCAGTTTGACGATGCTCTCGTTGCGCAGAAACGGAGCGCGGTTGCCGTGGCGCTGGTCGGGAACGAACAGGATTGTGTTGACCCCGTTCTGCTGCGCCCAAGCACCCGCCATGGCGTCGACGCCCTTGCGCATGCCGGTCGTGCCCAGGACCATGTTGGGGATCCGGGACTTAATGTCGTCGAGGATAGCCCAGATCATCGCAAAATCGTGCCAATCCTTCTGACCACCTGACACGATAACCAGCGGGCCATCGGGCTGGAACTGCGCCCTGCGATCCTTGGCGCGTGCTGCGAGGAAATCGCGTGCCTGCACCTGGCTTGCGGTCACCCCATTCTTGCTGACTTGCGATCCCCGAGCGGCCGTGAAGGGGCGACCGGTTTCGACGCGGTAGACGTCTGCTGCATGATCGCGCATTGCCTCGAGCGCTTCGCGGCATCCTTGCAGGGTCTGGCAGAGCGCTTGTGTCTCCTCGAGCTCCACGGCGTAGATCTCCGAAGGATCAAAGTGGCGAGCGAGCTCACCCAGCTTCTTGGCGGCATCGTCTTCGCGCCCCTCGGCCAGACGGGCGGTCATGTGAAACGAGTTGACCATCCCCCAGGCAAGCTGCTGCGCGAACTCCTCCATGCGGGTGTCCTTGAGGACATCGAAAATCGTTCCGATGGCCATTTCGACAGCGCGGCGCGCCATGTCGGGATCCGGCATTTCCGCTGCGATCGGTTCATCGATGATGCTGAGTTTGGCAAGATCGCTGTGCTCGACAAAGGCACCGTCGTAGGATTCGACGATACCGTCACGGCTGTCGGCGAGATTGATCCGTGCCTGAGCCAGATCTGCGAACGAGTTGAAAACAGTCATGATAGCCTCCGATTTTTGAAATCGTCCCCACATTGGGAACAGCCAAAAACCCATCGGGCCGGACGAACCGTGTCAGGGACGGCGAGCTCGTCTCGCCGCCGCCATGGCGGGCGGGGGGAACCGATTTTCTGCGTGGTGGCTGGCGCGCAGCGACACGGCCCCCCGCTGAAAATTGGGGGGACCGCGATCCTTGACTAAGGGGCGACCGCCGATAGGTTTCGGCAGGTGTTCCTGTGTGTGTGGAAGAGACGTTCCCGCCCCCGAGCAAGAGAGACGAAGGCAGGCCCGGTCAGGCGCATCAGCGCCACGCCGGGCCGCCCCTTCGGCCCTGCGCAGGGGTTACAGCGGGAACACCACCAATCTTGAGAGGCCGTTTGGCGGGGTTGGTCGGCAGGCGACGGACTGCCAGGGACGATGCCGCAAGGCCGGCAGCGCCGCCCCGCGGGCGGCGAAGGCAAGCACAGCGACAGCTTGAGCCGATCCTTGACCGCACGGAGGATGCCGAATGACCCGCCTGCGCGCCACGGCGCGCATTACGGTCGGAAAGTTCCGACCGCGAACGCGTTCCTGACAAGGAAAGGCGCGTTCGCGGGTAAGGGGCGCTGCCCTGCCCGGACGGGCGGCGGCGCCGGGGTGCGGCAGCGCAGCTCCCGCGTTCATCTAATGAGCCCATTGCCGGACCCCGCATTGGCGCTATGTTCGAGTGATGGCCGTCTGGCAGTTCGTCATCAACCTGATCCCCGCCTCTGCGGCGCGTATCGCAGGGGTCGACGCTGCACGGATGAGCCGCGCGCAGCTCGACGAGGTTGTTCTGGCGCTGCCAATCACAGAGGCGAAAGCGCTATTTGCGAAGCTCGACATGTTGCTGCCCGAGAAACCGCGATCCTACACCGGTCTTCGGGTGTGGGGCGACGAACCTGCTGACGACATCCAGGTGAGCTTCGATGAGCAATTCATCGAAGAAATCCAGGTCCGCTTCGATGTGGCAGATCTCTCTTTGCCGTTGATCGGCGGGGTCTGCGACCTCGCGCGGCGTTTCGACTGCGTCTTTGCAACGCCTGAAGGTGCGATCATCCAGCCAAGCAGGGAAGCTGTTATCAGGACGGTTCTCCAATCGGACGCAGCGCATTTCGTGCAAGACCCGCACGGCTTCATTGAAAGGGCGGTCCGTCTGGATCTGGAAGACCGATAGGGTCCGCACCCCGTGAGGAGCAGCACCGATACTTGAAGCGGACGGGCAGCTTTGCTTACTTTGCCGCTGAAAGCGGATATTCGCAAAGCGACCCCGTTCCCGCCATCCACTGGCCTGTCATGAAGACGGATCGACATTCAGATGTATATGCACTAGTGTGTATGCATGGATCTTGATTGCACCTGTTTTCGCATAAGGCGGTTGTCCCGTCTGATCACCCAGCTCTACGATTCTGCAGTGCGGCCCTTGGGCTTGCGGATCACTCAGTTCAGCCTCTTGTCGGCTTTGCGTAACGAGGGGCCGATGAGCGTATCGGCTTTGGCAAATGGGCTTGGCACGGACACGACATCGATGTCGCGCGCGCTGGCAGCGGTGGCTTTGCGAGGGCTGGTCGTTTTAGAGGACGGAGCGGACAGACGTTCCAAATCCGTCTCGATCACCGCAGCCGGGGTTGATCTGCTGCGCGAGGCCGAACCGCATTGGCGCAAGGCACAACGGCAGATTGCCGAGGCGCTCGGGCCGGACGGGCAGCGCGATCTCGACCAGCAACTTGACGCATTATCACGCAAGATAGGGGGCTTATGAACGCGCAGACCACCAGCTTTGCAGGCGATCTGGCTTTTGAGGCGACACTTGTATCACCCGGTGAGGCAAGCGGGACAATGCCGATCGGGCCGGGGCTGCTCAACCCTTTCGGCACGGTGCACGCTGGTGCCATGGTGTGGTTTGCTGATGTGGTTGCCACCACGCTCGCCTTGCAAGGCCAACGGCCTGAACCCGGCATGAAGGGGTTTCCCCTTGCAATCAACCTGTCGGCCAACCTGCTTTCCAACTCCCGCGAAGGCCACCTCCATGCCCGGGCGCGTTTCGTGAAACAGGGGCGACGGGTTTCGACGGTGAGCACCGAAGTCACATCCGACGATGGCAAGCTGCTGCTGGTTCTTACCACCACCCACGTGGCCGCAGAAGGATAAGGCCATGGTCGATCTTGCGCTGATGCCCGTATTTGCGACGGCGGTGTTCCTGCTGATGATCATTCCCGGCCCCGATATGGTGTTCGTGACCGCCAACGCGCTGGGCGGCGGCGTGCGTGCCGGCTTTGCCGCGATGCTGGGGGTAGCAAGCGGCGCCTACCTCCATGTCATCGCAGCGGCTGTGGGCATCTCGGCGATCTTGCAAACGTCTCAGGCGGCGTATGACATCGTCCGCATGGGCGGCGCTGCCTATCTGGCTTATCTCGGGGTGAAGTTCCTCAGGTCCACATCGTCGATCTCGGAGATTGCACCGGCAATGCCGCGAGCCAATTGGGCGATCTATCGCCAAGGGGTGATCACCAACCTGCTCAACCCGAAGGCGGCCTTGTTCACGCTCTCATTCGTGCCGCAATTCGTATCGTCCGCGTCCGGCGCGGTATGGTCGCAAATGCTGATCCTTGGCGTGATCATCGTGACCATCATGATGGCGGTGGAATTGCCGATCATCCTTGCATCGGGACGGTTTTCGCGCTGGTTGGCCGGCAAATCGGGCGCAAGCAAGTGGCTCGACCGGGCAATCGGCGTGATGCTGTTGGGTCTCGCCGCTTACATCGCAGCGGAACGTAAGCCAATCTAGGTCGCCATACAGGCAATCGTGCAGCGGTATGACCGGACAACCCGCCAGCTCCGCGGGGATTGTTACGAAAAGCAGACCTTCGCCAAACCACCCATAACCGGACATTGGGCAAGCTGACAGCATCGCCGAAAAGCCGCATTCCGAGTGAACCGGCGTCTCTCTCAGACGTCTGCTCCGGGGATGGCTCCCGCAGGAGCCGCGGTCCGACAGGCCTGTTTCGTCGCTCGCCGAGGCGGCGGCTCCAGTCGCCGACCGTGCGCGCGGCAAACAGGCCGCGAGCGGCGGGACCGAGAGCCGGCGGGGCTATCAGAAACGCAAGGCCCAGGCGAAGCCCAAGCCGCTGGAAAAGCCCCGCCCCTTATGGCCGCAGCGCGCAAGCGCGGTGCGCGGCCAAATGCGTCAGCGATCGTCACCCGAAGGGCCGAGACCCTTCAGGGGCTCGGTGAAGCCCCGGATGCGCGAAGTCCCCGCGAAGACGGGGCCGCAGCGCACGAGGCGGAATAGAGCGCGGTCCCGACCGAAGGTCCGGAGACGTCGCGCTGCCAGACTCTTCTCAGCGCTACAGTTGACGAGCGTGTTCTTATAATGTTCTGACGTTGTCATGGGAAGCAAGCGTCTCGACACTGTCGCCGATCTGGTCCGGCATGGTCTCAATGCGCAGGTTGAATGCCGCAGGTGCCGCCGTGTCGTGATCATCCCGGCATCCAGGTTGCGCGATCAATGCTTCGCCAAATCGATCCCGATGAAGCTTGCCGTGGTCGCGCAGCATTTGAGGTGCAGCTGTGGTCACCGCGGCGCAAAGATCGATGCGACAGGGACAATGATCGACCGAGGGTCGTGAGACGGGACCTTGGAGGGTGAAGTCGATATCGCAGGAAGAACGGCAATCCTCGGGGATGCTGGAAGCACGCCGGCAGGTTGCAATATGGCTGCTGCGGGCTCATCGGCGGGCGGGCACCCAAGTCAGGGATCTAGTGACTCGCTTATCTTCGAGCCGAATTGCTGGATCAATGGACCGATCGTGTCCGGAACCGAGCTGGCTGTCGTCACCGTCGCTTCGATCGGATAATTGTTGCCCGCCTGGTTGAGTGCGATCGCGTGGAACCGGTCTGCCATATGGATTGTGGCTGCAACCACGGCGAGACAGGCGGCATGTGCTTCATCGGTCCGGCGGCGCTGCAGCGTCGCGAGGTCACTGACTTTCAATTCAATCGTCAGCGTCCCATCAGTCATGGTCACCCTACGCTCAATTTTCATGAAGGATCGCAGTTCGCTTCGCTGGGACTCGGTTGTCAGGACGATGGTCCCCTTCGGGCTGAGGTCGTCTGCGAGGCCGCTTCGTTTGGCGAAGGTGGGGTCCAGCGTATCGCCCCTCACATGGACCTTCAGCGTGCTGGATTGCTGTTCGTGCAACCGCAGTAGCCACGCCAGCTGGTTCGATGTCGGTGAGGCAAAATCATGCGCGACAACCCGCCCGGCGCGCTGGAACTTGGAGATGAATCTGGCGTCAACCGGCTCTGGGGTTCCGAATTTGGGAACCTCGATCGATGCGAGGTGCGGGATCTCGTGGCTCGTTTCAATTGCAGGGTCATAATCAGGATGGGTCGTGAGGATCGGGGCGTTCAGGTCGATCCCGTTCTGAATGGTGTAGATCAGCTGACATGGCGCCGGGATCGTGCTAAGGTTCCTTACGTTGATCATGGCCCCAGTGAGGATCGGCGCTCGCCTTTGCCCGAAGGCGAGATAATCCATCGCCTTGTCACTTTCAGCCATGTAGACAGGAGGCACATAGTTCGGTGCAAATCGCCGGACAAAGGCTAGGCAATCCCTGAGATAACCTTGAAGGTCGTTCGCGTAGGCTGGACCCCGCGAGGCTTCGATGTCGAGGTCGATGTCGCCTACAAGAGGATCGCCGCGCATGACGCTGCCGTAAAGGTAGACCCTGTTGATGCTGATGAGACGATCGGGATCAGCATTGATAGCCACAAATCGTTCAAGCAGCTGGTCGAGGATGCCACGCGCCTTGGTCAACTCGGTTTTCACGACGCTGCGTGAATGGGCAACCGCCCTGCCTGTCGGGGTCAGATCGGATCGCTCATCGTCGAGCAAACCAAGCAGGCCTGCGATTTCGAGGGCATGCGATCCGTGGATGAGGGTCGGAAAGACCGAACGTAGGCCGACAAAGGAGCCGGGATCATTCGTTCTGGAAAGAGATTTCAACCCTTCCTTGATGTTCGTGACCGGCACTCCCCCGATGGCGAACTTCCGAGGGAAGGTAATCGACATGTAGCGGATCCTCCTGGTGGCAGTCTTACTATGGCGTTTGTCGTCCTCGGTCAGGATGGATTTTTTGGCCGATCAGGCTGGCGATCTTCGGCTGTGAAGCGAAGCGAGGGGCGGCACCGCGGTGCCGCCCCTGCTGGTCACAGGAACTCGACGTTCTCGGCGATGATCTCGCAGCCGTAGCGGTCATTGCCTTCGGCGTCCTGCCAGCGCGAGTAGTGGATGCGGCCCGTCACGGCGAGCTGGTCGCCCTTGGCCTTGTGCTGGCGCAGCGGGAGCCCGAGGCCGTTGAAGACGGTGATCTTGTGGAATTCGGCATCCTTGACCGGGTAGCCGGTTTCGGGGTCCTTCTGGACCTTGCCGTCGCGGATAACCGGACGTTCGGTCACGAGGATGAGTTCGGTGATGCGGGTGTCGCTGCGGTCGCGGGCGACGGGATCCTTGGCGAGACGGCCGACGAGGTTGACGATGTTCATTGCAAGAGCCTCCTTGGTGCCGACGGCTCGTCCGCCGGTGCCCTTATCGAGCCTCGGCGAGAGAGCTGGGACACCGCGCGCCTCAGCGCGCGGGAAACCTCGGAAATCGAGGTGGTGCGGGCAGCCCGGCTTGCCGGGCAACACGGCTCGCATTTCTGCAGGTTGGCCCTAAGCTCGACCAGAGAGGCAGGGGCACTGGGCGGCGGACGTGCGGTTGGCACAGGAGCTTATCGCACGCCTGAACATCAACTTCGCTGCGTACCGGCTTGCTATCGACGATGATGATCGCCGGATAATTCGCCCGCCCTTGCCGATCCCGGTGAGCGAGAGGTCCCTCTGCGGCACTGGTCCGGAATACCCGACCTTGGCCACCTCGGGCGCCAATCCACAACGCCGGCGTCACTGGCCTGGCGTTGATGCATGATTAGACAAGGCTCCAAGGAGCGGGCTGTCTCGGCATTCCGGCAATCAATCGCGATCGACGGCAGCGGCGCCCCAGGCTCCGATGGCGTCGATGATCTTTGCCGTGAACCGCGGTGGGAGTCGTGCGGCAATGTACCCGGGCTGCTTCATCAGGGGTCTGATGTCGAACCCGGGCCAAGTGAACCGGTTGAATTCCGAAACGACGACCGCGCTGCCCGGAGCGAGCCCGGCTGTGCGTGCGATCTCATCGGGGATGGCGATGGCGTTCTTGCGCCCCTCGCCCTTGGTCGTGATCGCGGCGACCAGATAGCGCGAGCCTTCCACACCCACGACGACGACGAAGCGTTCCTTGACGCCTTCGTCGCGGCCTCGTCTCTGCTCTTCCTCGAAGAGATAGACGTATCGGAGGATATGGCCTGCGGCGGGTCGGTCAGTCTTCCCAGCGGTCATTGGCAAGTTCACTGGCCGAAGGCCGTGCATTGGCGAAAGCCTTGCGATCGGCTTCGGTCATGTCGGACGAAGCGACAGCTTCGATATTCATGTGGCCGGCGATGACACCGCGTGCCGCCTCTTCGAGATGGTGGAAATATTCGCTATCTGCGATCACATGCCGCTCGCGGCCATGGCTGGTCAGGACGACCGGCTGTTTGGTTGCCAGATCGAGGAACTCGCCGGTGTTGTTGTGAAACCGGGTCAGGGGAACCCTGGGGTGCTCATTCGCCGCCGCTGGCATGGTGGTATCTCCTCTTGGCCTCAAAATAGCAATTATTGCCAAAATAGCAAGATTTCTGTGGCGCCGCTCGCCGCGCTAGTCGTCCCCATCTCTCGCCAGCGGCTCAGACAGCAACGGGACGAGGCCCGCATCAATCGCAAAGCCCAGAGTCGTTGCGAGGCGGCAGGCTCGAGCGATTGACCCGTCTGGAACATCGAGCGCCCTTTCAATGTGCCCAAGGGTTTCGCCAGCGCCAGGTTCACAGACCGTGTGAAGCTTGCCCGGCTCTGCGGTGATAGCAAAGGGCCAGGTCATCGCGACACCGACAACCCCTTCGTCGAGAATGAGCAGAGTATCGCCAGCAGCGATAGTCTCGTCGGTCTGTACGGCGTCGTAGGCATTGCCCGTCGAGGCGAACGCATGGATCCGCCACGCGCTAAAGGCGAAGCGCTCGCTATCAGTCAGCATGGCAGGCCCCCTTCAGAAAAGGCGCGCTGCGCCGCTTCTGGAAAGGCTGCGGTGAGGTTCCGGTGGAGCGGCCCGGACGAGGCGGGAAAGAATGCGCCAGTGCTGCTCGGCCGTGTGATCCGCAGTGCGCTTGCGATGGCATCCACGACGAAAACCGCAAGCTGATCGCTGGCCGTCAGCTGGCCGAATTCAGGCGGTGCAAACCCGGCCTGATGCCAGAAGGCGATGCCGGTCTCGAGGGTCTCGAGATAACTGGCATGGCTGCCATCGTCCTGCTCATTGTCGATGCTCGCCTCGACTGTCCGGTAGGTCCCGAAATCATGAGCGTTAGCCTTGATCCGCAGGGTGATTCCGGCGGGCGGAGGCCCAGCCACCGCGATCAGCGCAGCCCTGTAGAGCATGGCTTCCGCGGTATTCACGAGGTCGAAGTTCGGGGTGTGGCCGATCTGCGCGCAGTCTTCGTTTGTGGGCGCGCCTTCAAGATCGAGAGTCCAGATTGTTTTTGCCATTCAAGCCTCCTTTGCTTGAACGGCGCCTCCCCCTTCCCTCTTGCTGGCCGAGTTCCTTCAGCAGTTCTGCCGAGCCCGACAGCAGCGGGCAAAAGAAAAGGCCCGCCCGCGACAAATGCGCAGACGGGCCTTCCCGATGTGACCGGCGCGGGTCGCGGCACCGGTCACGGGGGGGGCTTGTCCCGGTCAGGCGTCGACGCTCGCGCGCGTCTTGCCCTTGGGTGCCGGAGCGGTGCTTTCGCCCAGACCGTCGCCGGTGGCAGCGGCGCTGTCAACGCTGCGGTCGCTGGCCGGTTCGTCTCCGGTGGCGGTGAGCGGCGGCAGGGCGCCTTCACTCTCGCTGCCGAAGCCGTCGAGCGAGGCCTTGGGCTTCGAACGGCGCCAAGCGACATTGAAGCTCCCATCGTTCTGCTGGAACATGGCGACCGGGATCGGCGCCGAGAGGCTGGGATCGTCGATCTGGCCCGACAGGAAGCATTCGCCGGTCTCGTTCGACGAGTATTCCCACAGCGCACCGATCTTGACCCAGCTGCGGCGGTCCGCCGAGAGCGCCATGAGGTCGAACTTGGGTGCCCGCTCGTTGGTGGATTCGAAGGCCCGCAGAGCGACGGTCGCACTGAAGGTCAGGGTGGTGATGCGGCCGATGTGAACGCCTTCTGCGTTGGCCTTGAGGGTGCCGATGTTCATGTCACATTCTCCTGATGCTGTCCGAACCCCTTGTCCGGAACACCTTCTCCCATCCCCCCTCTCCTCCGGGCCCGTGGCCCGGCCCGTGCGCCAGCCACCGCAGGCGCGCGTAATTCTTTCCAGCCCAGAGGGCTGAGGAGTCTCGATGCGTGGTTTGGAGCTGAACCGGCCCTGCTTCGAGCCATGCGCGGTCTGTACCGACCTAAGCTTCGGGCTCGGACCTGTCCTTAATCTGGCTGAGGCGCGCCATGAAGGCCTTGGCTTCGAGCTGATTGGGTCCATCGCGCGTGGCGAGGCAGGCCATCCTGTCGATCTCGAGCTGTGCGGCAAGACTTGCATCGATATGGCAATAGGGTTCGAGCACGCGGATTGCGTCAACTGCGCGGGGGAGCTCGCCGAAATCAGTTCCGACCCATACGAGTTCGATCTCTTCTCCGTCTTCGTCAGGGGCGCTCAGTACCTGTGCGAAATAGGTCTGAAGTGGACGGTCCCAGCCAACATAGGCACTTGCCGCCGCAACTCCGTCACGAAGCGGCACTTTGTGTCTGCTCATGCGCTTTTTACCTCCCCATCAGGTTTGGGCGGCTGCCGGGTGACGCAGCGATATCCCTGTCCCTCACAATGATCAGTAGTCCGCTGGCCGCATCAGCGTGATGACGCGCCGTGTCATCGCTGGATTGGCCGGATCCTCGGACCCGAACGCCAGTTCGGTGTCGTAATAATCGACCTTCATCAGCACCTTGATGCCATCGACATCCATGCTTGCAAAGTCTCGCTCGGGCGAATCCGGGGCGAAGGTGCAATGGCGCAGAGCGGCCATCAACCGGGCCTGTGCCCGCATGCTTTGTGCCACCGTGTCGCCGCCGAGTTCGGCTAGAAGCCCGGAGGTCATGACGATGCGTGCCATGCGGTCACGGCCCTCCCGCGCGGCATCATTGAGCAGCGCGATGCGCTCGGTGCGCTGCAGAGCGCAAGCGAGGTCGGATGTGTCATGCATTGGAGGTCTCCTCCCGATCAAAGGGGCGATCAGCGGGCAACCGGACGGCCTCGCGGGCTTCAGCCCGCAGGCTGACAAGCGGAAAGCTGAACATCGATCGCGGTCCCAGGGGCAACGGTAATGGCAACCTGCCGGCCCTTGGGAATGACCCACAGGATGCTGGCGAGCGTGTCGCGGATGCGGGCCGCAACGGCCTCGTCCTCGCCGAGCAGCACCCGGGCCGCGAGTTCGCGAGCATCGCGCAGAAAGTGCTCGTGCTGGGTGTCCCAGGAATCGGCCTCGCTGTCGTCGCTCGCGCAGAAACAGACGTTCTCGATCAGATCGACCAGCGTTTCGGGGGTCAGCGCCGGACCCGGCACAAAAGCGATACGGATCTGGTCGACACCGCTGTACCAGCCATCCTCGCCCACGACGAAGGCGACGTCTGCCGGGATCCGTTCCTCGCGCTGCGTTTCGCTGGCGCGGTGAAAGACACAGAACCTCAGTTCGATCGTCTCGGCTCGAACATGGTCATCGAGCGGCGGGAAGCTGCCGTTCTCGGCGATGACGTGGCCCTGCTCCCCGGCTGAAACATAGAAGCGCACGTTGCCGAGCTGATGCAGCGCGTCATACCAGCCATAGCCAGCGTATGCGGGATGGTTCTCGACGAGGTGCGGGCGCAAAGGTTGCTCGCGCAGCGCGCGCTCCAGTCCCTGTGCAATATCGGGCTCAATATCCGCGACAAGGATCGTGTCCGCACCTGCCGCGACTTCCTCATACTCGACATTGACGTTGTCGCTCTCCGCGATGGCCGCATGCCAGCGGGGCAGGCAGGGGTCGGCCTCCGGCAGGGCAACCCCCAGATCGCGGGCTTCCTTCCAGTTCTCGAAGGAAAGCCGGTGCTGGCCTCTGTGCGCCAGCGCGGCATAGATCGTGCGCTTGCACGCTGCCTGCAGCGCCGCAAATGCGGCGTTCTCGACGAATTCCTTGCGCGCCGGGAGCACAAGGGCAAGACCCGGGGTGGCCCCGATATCGAGCCGGGCATGGTAGGTCTTGCCGCCAAGGCTCTCCGAGACGCTGGCAAGCTTGCGGGTGAGCACCATGCCATGGAAGTTCGTCGTGGGGTCCTGGTGGTATTCGCGCCCCTCGAACACGCCGATCTGGCTGCCGTTCCACTCGGCGATGTAGTTTGCCTTGGCGAGAAAGTCCTCGCGCGGCACTTGCGCGCCATTGAAGAAGACCGGCAGCGGATAGAACTTCGCGACCTCGCGCAGAATCCGCTCGGTCGTCTGCTCGCTCACCCCGGGCATCAGGAAGGTGATGGTCGTCCCAACCGGGCGAGCAAGGGGCACCACGGCAATGTCCTTCGCGCCGGTCCAGCCATCCGCGGGGACATGCACCGACCATCCGGTGTCGGCATCGCCATGACGTGAGCTGATCCGGGTGTCCTTGCCCGCCAGGCTGAAGACACCCATGCCTGCCGGGTCTTCGGCCTCATGGATGTGCTGGCTCCAGCCCGAATCCCCCAGCGCAATCATGGTCTGGGGATCGGCGACCCCGGTTCCATCATCGACAAGGGTCAATCGCGCTCCGTCCTGATCGGCGCAGCAGGCGATATCGATCCGGGATGCGCCAGCGCGGCGACTGTTCTGGAGGAGCTCGCCGAGGATATCGCCGATGGTGCCGTTAAAGAGGCGCGTGACTTTGGTGATCGTCTTCGGGCTCACGCTGGGTCGGATGACTGTTGGGTTCATGGCAAAGGGTCCTTCATCGCACTGGTTCGCCCTTCCCCTCCCCCTTCCCTCCAGATCGGCGGATCGATGCCTGGCCAGAGCCGGGCGGTCCTCGGCCTGCTCTTCAGCCCACGCGCTTAGGCCGCAGGGCCTCGGGCATCGGAATGATCTCGTGCGCCGTATCCCGCAGCGCTGTGACCTCGCCGCGCGCCGCGTAGAGGTCCTTGGCGATGAGCGCGCAGACCTCAGCCTCGCCATAGGTTGGCCGGCCAAGGTGATCGACGCGCTCAACTTGCCGGGCAATCACGCCGACTTTGCCTTCCGGCACCCAGTCGGCCCAATCACCCCAGGCGGTGGTCACGCAGAATTCGCCGATCACGGCCATATAGGCCTTGCGCGTCCGCAGGATCGCGGACGCATTCTCCTCGATGGCCTCTCCGGTAAAGGCACCGAAGCGGTCCGGGTGCCAACACCGCGCGGTATCGCGGGCAAGCTGCAGAAAGCCCGCGGAGCAGGAGCGCTGGCGTTCAAGCTCGCTGGCGAAGGCAAGGATCGGGAGCGCCCAGTCGCAGTCTTCCTCGTAGGAGCCGTCCTCGATCAGTAGCGCCGGCGGCATGGCGGCCTGCCTCTGATCGGACAGAATGATGCCGCCGTGGCTGGCGGTCATAACTGACCATACGCCGGGGGCCAGCTGATCGGCCTGCTGGACAGCACCCCAGATCGATGTCGATGGGCGCGGCGACGGAGCAAAGCATGTCATGAGCGAACTCTCCTTCTTCAGGTTCGCTCAAATCCTCCCCCTCCCCTTCACTCGAGAAGGCTGCGGGCTTCGCTGATAATTGCCTCAGGCGTCACGCTGCTGACGGCCATGGATACGACAAGCCCGGCCTGACCGAGACGCTCGCGCTCGATGCTGCGCAGCTCAAGATAGTCGGCATCATCCGACTGCAGGATCTGGAGCGCGAACTTGCACTCCACCCCTCTATGCTCATCGAGCAGCGCCACGAGGAAATCCGGCCTCGCCGAGCCCGCAGCCAGCGTGATGTCAAAGAGGACCTTCTTGACCGCCATCCTGACACCGAGACGGCGCAGTTCATACTGGGCCTGTTGAAGCGCGCGCAGCACGTCGCGATCATGGTCGCGCTCGGCGGGCACGAACTGGTTCCCGCTGAAGACGGGCTGGGCATAGGCGCGCAGCGCCAGGTATCCTTCGCGCCGACTATGCTCGCCGACGACGGCCAGCACGAGAAAGGGTGGCTCGACCTCGGCCCGGATGATCCCGGTGTGTTGGATGCGATTGCGGATTTCGACAGTTCCTAGCCCTGTCACCACCTCGCTCGATGTGACCTCGCTCGCTTCGAGAAGCAGAAAGGCCTGCGGTGCAAACTCGGGCGGCCAGGTCTCGGCTGCAGCCCGCAATCGGGCATGGACGCGCCGTTTCTCGTAATCGATCGCGTTGGTGTAGAGATGATCCGACAGCCGAATGCCCGGCGCGATGTCGAGGCCCTGAGCGGCGCGCTTGAGGTGGCGCATTTCTTCGCTGATCGAGCCTGCGCGCCTGCCACTAGGCGGTAATTCGCGCAGGATGTTCGATCCTGCTCGCTCGAGCAGCAGCCAGAGCAGCTTGCCGAGGCGCGGGATAGCGACACCGCGTGAGCGATCGTCAGGCTCTATGTCCTCTGGCCTCTGTGCAAGCTTCTCCGGGGCCTTCTGGTGCGCGCTGAACAGGCCTTTCGGAATGCCGATGGCATAGAGCGAATCCTTCACGGTCTCGCGGATGCGCGGCGGCGCCTGCGGCAGATGAAACGGGCATCCTGGCTCGTGGCCTGGCCGCGAAGTAAGACGCCTGAGGTAATAGGTTTCCTGAAAACTGAGATAGGCCGCGCTCATCAGCGGCGGTGGCCGCTCTGCCCCAAGGCAATCGCAGGCGATCCACTTGTGGTTCTCTCGCGCGGTCGAGACCAGTGAGACCGAAGCGCGGTGGTCGGCCTCGCTGCCCCGCCCTGTATACCACCGCACCAGCGCAGCCTTCAGCTCGTCGCTGATGGCGACCCTGCCGGTCTTTCCTGTGGTGTCCTTACCTACCAGCCACATGCATGATGACGCCTTGACCCTGTCATTTGTTCACGATATGTTCATAATCTGTAGGAGCCCATGAATAATGAACAAGGTCTTTGATATCGGCAAGTTCGACCTCGATGTCACGCTGCGCGACGCGGCGCTTGATCCGAATTGCCGCCCAACCAAGCGCATGCTCGCCAATGCCTCGATCGGAGTGGAGCCGTTCGATGCTTATTACTCGGCGCGCGAGCTCTACGAGACCTTGCAGGGCGTGTTTCAGGGCCTGCCCAATGCCAAGGCTCGGCTGACGCAGATCCTGTCCTGCCATTGCGATGACTATCAGCGCTGCCTCTACTATGCGCTGGCAGGGCGCGGGGTTGTCCAGATGCTCGACGATCTCGAATGCCTTTTCGAACTCCTTGGTGCCCGATGCCAGATTTCGGGGCACATTCTTCGTTCGGGCCAGCACCCTGCGCCGATGGTCAACCCTTACGTGTCGTCAGAGCCTGATGGCCCTGTTCCTGCCCGCAATGCCGACTTTACCGAAGGCCCATCGTGGTATCTCGATCCCGGCCTCGGAGGGATGATCGAGGAATAAGCGGCCATCAGTTATTGCGAAGGCCAAGCCGGTCGTCGTCATCAACAAGCGTGATGCGCCCGTCCCAGTCCCACAGGACCAGATTGAGCGCGTCCGCGGGGGCACCGCGGGCGTAGCTCGGGACGACGATGCCGGCATAGCCTTGCGCGATCGCGGCCTCCGCCAGGTCTTGTGTCGGGACCGGGTTGCCTGAGAGCATCCGATCGCGCCACGCCGGGTCGGCGAGTTCAGTCGGTGCGATCCCAAAAGGCCGTAATGCAGCCGCATCGCGGCCATCGAGCAACGGTCCGATGTCGGCCTGATAGGCGACCAGCGTAGTGGGCTGGAGGGTGCCAACCTGATTGGCCTCGCGCAGCGCGGTCTCTGGGGCGAGGGAAGTATAGAGCGCGCTGCGCCCGATGCGATTGAACCGTCCGCCAAACCGGGCCGCCCCCTCCCCTGAGAGGGGTTCGCGGGACCAAACCGGGTTGTGGGCGCGGTAGAGCAGCCCGGTAAAATGCATTGGACTAGGCGTGGACGCCGGCGTCGACCGCGTCGATATAGGTCAGCACGTCATCGGCCCGGTTGCTCTGTACCAGCTGCATGGCGGTCTGGCCCGAGAAGCCGGGCAGCGGTTCCGAGCGGTACCAGGCATAGGCCAGCAACGCCGAGCCAAAGCGCGGCTCGACCTTGTTGAGCACCTCGACCATCTGGCGAAGGCGGCGCTGGGTACGATCGGACGCGATCCGGTCTTTGCGCTGGATCGCATCCTTGCCGAGGCCCAGCGAGCGCGCGAGTTCGTCGCTGGTGGTCCGCAGCGCGTCGACGATCTTGCGCGGAGCAAACGCACCGTTGTCAGCGTAGTTTTGAATCGCCATTGCACTTTCCCATGAATTCTGACGCGATATAGCGTCAATCTTTGCGGTAATCAAGGTTCGCTGTGCCAGACTCAGTAGGTGTTCCGGTTCTGCCGCAGAGGTTACCCGCTCTTACAAAACCACGACCTGCAATTCGATCGCACCGGAAAGGCCCTCTTCTGCAGGCAGAACGCAGAAGGGCTGGAGCTTGCTGGTCGTCCGCACCACGGCATGGCTCTGCCCGGAATTTGCGGTCATCCGGATGGCAAGGCGCTCGGCATTTGCGCGTCCGCACAGGATCGCCCTTCTGGGATCGAGGCTCTGAAGCAGCATGGTCACCTCCCGAGCGTTACGGCGTTGCCGGGAAGAATGTGCGCGGCGCACGCTTGGGGGGCACGACTTCGAACCTGCGCTCCATCAATCTGCTGATGCGGAATCGGCCTCGCCCATCGGGCGTGCTAAGTTCAATCTTCGCGCCGCGCTTTGTCACCCTGAATTCGGCGTGTTCGCTCCCGTCGGTGAACTTCATGGGTTCAGGCAGCCGGATCATGTCACCGTCGGCGATCTTGCGTTCCTTGAGCCGCAGCTGCCGGTAGCACCGGTTGCGCCAGTCGAGGGCATAAGGGTGATTGGTCGGACCCAGTTCCTCGAGGATACTTCTGGGACACCCGGCCTCCACCGGCCCGGAGTTTTCATCCATGTCCTTGTAGCCGAACAGGTAGCCGTCTGCGGCCTTGGGGTTCCAGCGCACCAGACAGATCACCGCGGAGATGGCGTGGGTCTGGTTGTTCGATCCATAGCGCTGGACAGCTGCGTAATAGGCCCCGTTTGTGGACACGCTTCTGATGACCCGGCATCCTTCGAAGGTGCCGGTTTCTTCATTCTCGCGCTCCCATGTGAGCTGATTGTCGAGATAGGCCTTGGGAGTGTCGAAGCCCCCCATTCCGGCACGGTGCATGTAAAGCCAGCCCATGCGTGTCCTCCTTCAGATGAGCCCCGGCTGCGCCGGAGGTGCGATCTTCAATTCGCGCGCGATCCGCGCCGTGAGTGCGGGAATGTCTGCAAGGGCGGTGATCGGCGCTTTGCGCATCACCGCGCCAGGCGGTTTCCAGAACGGGTTGCGCCAGGCGAGACCCGGCTCGCCGAACCTTTCCGGGCTGATCCGGACATAGATACCTTCGGCTTCCAGCACATGCTCGCCCGCGAGTTGTTCCTGTGATGTGTAATAGCTGATGCGGTAATCGGCATGCTCGAGCCCGATCCCTGCTGCGATCTGGCGAAGGGCGCGCGTGCCCTCGCGCCGGTAGTGGCGCAGCTCTTCGGGACGATAGTCGATCCCGCGCTTGACCAGCGCAATGATCGCCGGTCTGTGCTTGAGCTCGGCAAGGCGTTCGATGCACTGGGACCGCAGCGCCTGGTCGTCTGCCTCACATTCGGTCGGCCTTCCGTCGGCAATGCGCTGAAGGTGGCGGGTGAGGAGCAGCACTGCCGGGCAGCTTCCAACCTGCCGGCCTGCAAGGCGGACATCATCGACGGCCTCGTTCAATGCCCGCAGCGCATTCTCGAAGGTTGTCAGTCCATCAGGCTGGAGTGCGCGGCGGTAACGGTAATCGATGTCGCAGGACATGAGGCTTCCTTTCCATTGCAAGATGCAATGGCCCCATCCCCCTTCCCTCAATGCAGGCTGCGACGATGTTCGCTTAGGCCCTGCAGCGGCAACGGCTCGTAGATCATCGGTCGCAGGAGCGTGTTTGGCGCAATCTGTTCGAGGATTCGTGCAACAGCCGAGACGGCAACGCCCGCCTCGGTTGTCTGGATGATGAGCGTTCGGCCTTGACCCGGAGTTGTGCCAAGTGACCAACCGGCGTCCCCCTTTCCGAGAAGACCGTCCAGCACCTGGCGTGGATCCCTTTGGGGAATCAGGCCTGCGATATACTCAGCCAGCACACCGCCAATGGGCGCCCTCCCCCGGCCTGCAACATCGTCGGCATAACGGTGAAGCTGGGTGAGGCGAACGACCTCCTCGGGGGCTGGCTCAAGCACAAGCCGGAACTGGCGCCGTTTCATCGGCTTCCTCCCCTTCATCCTCCGCAGGTTCGCTCTGGTAGCCCGAATAGGCCGCAAGATGGTTGAATGCCTGATCGGCCTTCGCGGCCGCGGTGATGATCGCCGTCTTGTCGGCCTCGAGGATCTCCAGCCAGTGCGAGACATAACTGGCATGGCTTTCGTGGAGGTCTGCCGGAAGGCCCAGTTCGTAGCAGATCCGGGCACTCACCTGCTCGGCGACCAGCTCCTCGAAAGAGTATGCCTTGTCGCCAAAACGCTTGCCAAACTCGCGGGCGAGCCGCGAGGCATGGCCCGACCAATGGCCGAGTTCGTGCGCTTTCGTGGCTACGAACCCGTCTTCGGTGTTGAAGACATTGGGGTGCGGAAGCTGAATATAATCAGCGCCCGGCGAGTAGAACGCGCGGTCTCCGCCGAGGCGTATGTCAGCCGGGATTGGGCCGAAAAAGCGCTCGATGGCAGCGGCCTTCTGCGAGGGCGTCGGCGGCGCTTCAGGCACCGGGCTCGGATAGAAATGGGGCGGAAGGCCATCGATCTGCGAGGCGTTGAATACGCTGTAGGCGCGCATGAAGCGGATGGTTTTCGACGATTCCTCGCCGGTTGCATGGTCGATCGCAGTCTTCTTTGTGCTGTTGAAGTAGATGCTCGGCTCGGCGGTCTCGCCCTTGCGGACCTGTCCGCCAAGCTCGATGGCCTGGCGCCAGGTCATCCAGTAGCGTGAACCATAACCATAGTGGTCGGCGACCGCCCAAAGATAGAGGCGGTTGATCCCGGTGTAAGGGACGCCTGCTGCGCGCAGCGGTGCTCCGCCCATCCCGGCCTTCTTCCAGGGCCGGCGCCAGGGCAGCGTTCCGGCCTCGATTGTAGCGATGATCAGATTGGTGATTTCCTGCGCGACATCACGCTTGGGTCGTTGGCGCATGGGCCTGCTCCTCAACAAAAAAGAGGCCCGGCTCACTCAGGCGAGTGGCCGGGCCAGGTCATCAGGAGGGGTGATTGACCGCCTCAGGCGGCTACCGCCGCTTCATCACAGGCGACTTCAGGTTGATGGTCATTGAGGAGCTCGTCGGCCTCGTTGCTCGCTTCACCGTCATCGCTATCGCAGACGTCGGCGACAGGGTCGCTTTCGCCGGTGTCCGGGATGACCGGATCAGCAGGATTAGCAGCAATCGTGAACTTCATGCCTTCAGGCAACCAGGCCAGCGCTGCTTCCTTGACGTCCTGTTCAACGATCGCCTTGCCGGCGAAGATCGTCTCGCAGGTCTTGGCAAGATCAGCCTTCTTCGATGCGGCATAACGCGCCGCAAGATCGCTGCCGCCGACTTCGGTCAGCGCGGCAAGACACGAGGTCTTGCTGACTCGGTCGAAGAAATTCTCGGCCGTCGGCCGCCACATCGCTGCAACATCGATGTCGAGCATGCTGCCGATGACAGCATGGATCGGATGGTATTCCGAACCATAGCCCTTCTTGGCTTCGAGCGAGATGGCCACCGTATAGGCGAGCCACGCCGCCTTGGCTTCGTCGGCAAGTTCGCGAAAGGCGATGAAGCGCTGGGCTGCACAGCCATGTTCCTGCCATGCCGTGTCGAGCGCGTTTTCGGCCTCGGCGAGAATCCCTTCGGCTGTGGACTGCGAAAGTTCTCCGGTCGCAGGATCGCTGGGTCGTCCGCCCTTGATCGAGGTGCCCCGGCTTTCATAGCTGCGGCTGTCGGCCAGTGCGAAGATGGCGAAGTCGAGCGCGAGCCCCGCATCGGTGAGGAGGGATGCCGACAGGATATTGCGGCGCTGGACCGAAAGCTCGTCGAACAGGCGGGCGCTGATCGGCTTTTCTGTGCCCGGCGCAAATGCCTCGGGCCTGGAAGGTGCAGCGCTGCCGCGCTTGGTGGAACCTGTCACCGGCTCTTCGGCCGTCGCTGTCACCTTGCCATTCTCATCGGTCTCGAACGACAGACGCTTTTCGCTGTAGTAATCGGCCTCGAGCACCATTTCGCCGCGGGTGGTGAGAACCAGAAACCGTCCGGCCTCACTGCGCCATTCTTCGGGCAGTGCGCGCACCGGGTTATTGAGGTCGCTGCGCTCAGCATCGAGATCCTCATATTCGGCCTCGAGCTGCCCGAAATCGGTATCACCGCCCTCTTCGCCTTCGTCGATGATCTCGCTGATTTCTTCCATGCGGGCATCGATCGCGTCAATTCGGGCACGTGCTTCTTCGGAGAGCGGCACGGGCGGGAGGCGAACCGCATTGACGCCCATTTCGCTTCGCGCCTGCCATGAATTGGTCGACGCCACCGGGCTGATCCAGGCAAGGCCGGTCTCGGCAGTGATACGCTGGGCTTCGGCTTCCATTTTCTCCGCCGCAAGCCTGTGCGCGATCTCGATGTCGATCCAACGATCATCTGCCGCTTCGCTAAAGAGGTCGCGCTCGATCTTGCCGCCAGCGGCGATATAGGCATCCTCGCCGATCAGCAGCGCGATTGGGTCATTGCCGCGCATGGAACCGCTCGCCACCATCCGCCGGATGGCATCTGCGCTTGGGTTATAGGCGTACCGCATCTGGTCGAAGACCCGCAGCTGCACCTCATGCTGATCGGTAGCAGCATAGGCTTTCGCGATTTCGAGGGTGACATCGCCCTTGGCAAGCGCTTCGAAGATCGGCTCGGCGAGGTTGGCAAGCCGCAAGCGGCCTTCCACGAAGCGCTGGGTGAGACCGAAGCGTTTGGCGACCGCGGCAACATCGCTGCCCTCCTTGATGAAGTGCTGGAAGGCGCGGCATTCTTCAGCTGGTGACATCCCGACGCGCTGGAAGTTCTCAGCCAGCGAGGCCTCGCCAGCTTCCTCTTCGCTGCCCTCAAGCAGCTTGCATTCGATCTCGGTGTCGGGGGCCCAGGCACCGCGCGTGACGATCATCTCGATGGCCCGCAGGCGGCGACCACCGGCGATCACGGCAAACTTGCCGCGCTTCTTGCTCTTGGTGACCAGCAGGTTCTGCAAAAGGCCGCGCGCTTCGATGTCGGCGGAAAGCTGAATATCGTCTTCTTCGCTGCGCGTTTTGCGCACATTGGCGTCGCTCAGATAGAGCCGGGAAAAGGGAATAAGCATCGTGGTCACTCCTGATGTCCACCCGGCAATCACCCGGGCACACATCCCCTCCCCCTCCCCTTCTGATCTGCGTTTCACGCAGACCTCAGGGTTAGTCGTTGTCGCCGCGCGAATGGAAAGCGTGGCATGCTCCGGATTTGGAGCGCGCGGCTCGCCGGAGGTCAGAATGCCGCAATGGTTGGATGCTCATGGTGAGGCGATCCTGGGATCGCCACAATTCGCAGCCCGAGCAGACCGATTCGGGTGCCGACCGCGGCTCAACCGCTCGCGACTACCAGACTAGCCTGATAGTTCGGCCCGAAGCGGACATGCCGCTTCCGGGATGGCGCATCGGCCCAGCTCATGACCGGGAATGGGTGGTTAGCTGCTATCTCTCGTCATTCCGGCGAAGGCCGGAACCCAGAGCGGCACACGCTGTTCCATGAGGCTCTGGACCCCGGCCTGCGCCGGGGTGACGGTAACGGCGGGTTTCGGGATCAAGCATCGCCGCCGCGAATGACCGCAAGTGATGTCGTGGACGGCTCTCCACCCCGCGGGGTAATTCTCTGCGGATGAGTCGGAGAGGAGAGCGACGATGGAGCAAGTATCGGTTGTTGGGCTGGATCTGGCAAAGTCTGTTTTCCAGGTTCACGGCGTCAACGCGCAGGGCGAGGCTGTTCTGCGGCGCAAGCTTTCCCGTGGTCAGCTGCTGAAGCTGTTCGAGAAGCTGCCGCCCTGCCTTGTCGGCATGGAAGCATGCGCCTCTGCCCATCACTGGGCGCGTGAGCTGACTGCATTGGGGCACGAGGTCAAGCTGATGCCGCCGCAATACGTGAAGCCCTATGTGAAGCGCGGCAAGAACGATGCTGCCGATGCTGAGGCGATCTGTGAGGCAGTAACCCGACCCACGATGCGGTTCGTTGGCGCGAAGTCGCCGGACCAGCAGGCGACCATGATGCTGCACCGGGTGCGCAAGATCCTGACCCGGCAGCGCACCCAGATCAGCAACGCCCTGCGTGCCCACATGGCCGAGTTCGGCATAACCGCAGCCATCGGGCGCGGAGGACTGGATCGGCTGATCGCGGTCATCGCCGATCAGGATGATGCGCGATTGCCGGACGAGGCACGGGCCTGCCTTGGGGTGCTGTGCACGCAGCTGGAGATGGTGAAGGAGCAGATCCTCGACAACGACCGGCGCATCCTGGCCGATGCCCGCAAGACCGAGGCAAGTCGCTGGCTGATGAAGATACCCGGCATCGGCCCACTGCTGGCCAGCGCGATCGTGGCCTGCGTGCCCGATCCTGCCACCTTCTCCAATGCGCGAAGCCTATCAGCGTGGATCGGCCTCACACCGCGCCAGAACTCGAGCGGCGGCAAGGAGCGGCTCGGCAGCATCACCAAGGCCGGCAACCCTTACCTGCGCGAGTTGCTTGTGGTCGGCGCCATGGCAGTGGTGCGGCGAGCAAAGCAGGGCAGCACCAAACGGCCGTGGGTGATGCAGCTGCTCGAGCGCAAGAAGCCCAAGGTTGCCGCTGTCGCGCTGGCGAACAAGAACGCCCGGATCATCTGGGCGATGATGACAACGGGCGAGGCTTACCGGGAGCCGGAGTTGGCGGCAGCCTAAGAGATCGCGCCCCAGGGCGCTACACCAGTTGGAGAGGGCAGACTGAACTGACGCAACAAGCCGGTTGAAACCGCCGGAACAGGAAAACCCGTTCCACCCAAGCACCTCGAGTGCGTGCAAGTGATAGGGACCTGAACCGTGCGAATGGCATCAGGGCCAGCGGCCGTGCAAAGCCGCGCAAAAGGCCGGACACATGGGCGCCACAACCAGCCAGCGCAGTAAAGAACACCCCTTGCCAACGGAGAGCCGTCCACACAGGGGTCGCTGCACGAACCCGCTTCGCGGGAGTGGTGTTTGGGGTGAAGCTAAGCTGACGGCGCGGGCGCAGCGCCTGGATTGAACAGTGTCCGTGGTGGGCAGACCATTTCGACTCCTTCAACCTGAGGAGTCGAACGATGAACGAGCTTATAGCGATCGGTACGGTCAGCCCGCTGCGCCAGCGGTTGATCGAGGACATGAACATGCGGCGCTTCAGCCGCGAGACGCAGCGCAACTATATCCGCGATGTTGGACGTTTCGCCACATGGCTGGGACGCTCGCCGCACACGGCAACTGCAGAGGATCTGCGGCGCTTCCAGATCGACCAACGCGAGACCGGCGTTCCGGTGCCGACGATGAACAGCATAGTTGCAGCGCTGCGGTTCTTCTTCACCCACACGCTGGATCGGCCCGATCTGGCGCGCAAGCTGGTGCGCACTTCGCACGCCCGCAAGATCCCCGTGGTGCTGACCCAGGACGAGGTGAAGCGGTTGCTGGAGGCCACGACCTGCCTCAAGCATCAGGCAGCGCTGTCGGTTGCCTATGGCGCGGGACTGCGCGTCGGCGAGGTCTCGGCGCTCAAGGTGCGCGACATCGACAGCAAGCGCATGGTGCTGCGTATCGAGCGTGGCAAGGGTGGCCGATATCGCAACGCCATGCTGCCCGAAGGCCTGCTCGTGCTGCTGCGCGAGTGGTGGCGCGCCGGACGACAACAGGGCGTGTTGCATGCAGACAGCTGGCTTTTCCCAGGCAGAAGCGCGCTGCTGCCGATCAGCACCCGGCAGCTGTATCGCGTCGTCGTCGAGGCAGCCGAGGCAGCGGACATCACAAGGCGGGTCGGCCCGCACACCTTGCGGCACAGCTTCGCCACCCATCTGCTGGAGGACGGGGTCGATATCCGCGTCATCCAGGCGTTGCTGGGCCATGCCAAGCTTAACACCACCGCTTTCTACACACAGGTGGCAACCAAGACGATGCGAGCGGTGATCAGTCCGCTCGACAGGCTGGCCTTGACCTCATCCACCGCGCAGGTGCCCGACGGCTGAGGCCCGGTGCGCACCTCCATAGAGGTGGCCGACATCTTCCGCGTTGCAGGGCCTGGCTATCGCATTGCCCATGCCGGGCATCTGAGCCTGCACCAGCTCAAGATCATGTCGGCCGTCGAGCATTGCCGCACCGCTACAATGGGCGGTCACGTCGAAGCCTGCACAGACTGCGGGCATTGGCGGATCGCCTATAACAGCTGTCGCAACCGGCATTGCCCCAAGTGCCAGGGAGCAGCCGCGCGTACCTGGCTGGCCGAGCGCGAGGCCGACCTGTTGCCGGTGGGCTATTTCCACGTCGTGTTCACGCTCCCGGCACAGGTCAGCGCCATTGCGTTCCACAACAAGGCGCTGCTCTATGACCTGCTGTTCAAGGCCGCCTCCCAGACGATGCTGACCATCGCCGCCGACCCCAGGCATCTGGGCGCACGTATCGGCATTACCGCTGTACTCCACACCTGGGGCTCGGCGCTTACCCATCATCCGCATGTCCATATGATCGTGCCCGGCGGCGGTATCGCGCGTGATGGCGAGCGCTGGATATCTGCGCGCCCGGCCTTTCTTCTGCCCGTCCGTGTCCTGGGCGCCCTGTTCCGCCGCCTGTTCCTCACGCGGCTGATCGCGCTCCACGATGCCGGCAAGCTCGGGTTCTTCGGCAGCCTGGCGCATCTCGCCGAGCGGCGGGCCTTTCTGCGTCATCTGTCACCGGTCCGCAGAAAGCGCTGGGTGGTCTATGCCAAGCCGCCCTTTGCAGGACCTGAGGCGGTGCTCGCCTATCTGGCGCGCTATACCCACCGCGTCGCCATCTCGAACAGCCGCATCCTCCGCTTCGACAGTGAAGGCGTCACGTTCCGCTACAAGGATTATCGCCGCAATGGCGCGCAGCGCCAGCAGGACATGACCTTAGGCGCCGACGAGTTCATCCGTCGCTTCCTGCTGCACAACCTGCCACGCGGGTTCCACCGGATACGCCATTACGGGCTGCTGGCCGGTGCGACCCGCAAGGCCCATCTCGAACACGCCCGCCGACTGCTGGCGGTTGCGCCACCTGCCATCGATGACACGGCTGTCGATCCGCCGGACCATCGGCCACCGTGCCCGTGCTGCGGTGGCAGCATGGTCATCATCGAGACTTTCGAGCGCAGATATCAGCCGCGCGCACCACCGCATCCTGTCAACGCATCCGGGAGAACATCGTCGTGACCCGGCACGGCCTGCCTTCAACCGGCCCCGAAGCGACCGTGCTTCGGGGAGCACAGAGCACTGCGCCATCACCCACCAAAAGCAGACCTGCGCCCTCCAAAATCGGACGGTCCGATTTACGGCAACCCGCTCGTCACCCCAAAAGCAGCCAGTCCGCTTTCAGTTCCGTCCGCTTATCGGCAGCACCCACCGCTGCTCCCACAAGCCCAAAATCGAAATCCCCATAGACATCAGCACCTGACGACCGCGGGTTCGGGCACCGTCGACTTTCCGACGCCTCACGGCGTCCGAAACTCTAAACGATTCCTGAATGTCGGCTGCTGACGAGAAACGTGCAGAAGCTGACTGGCAGGTTCCGTCACCATAAGCCGAACGGCAGGAAGCTGCCTTTGTTGAAAAAAATCTGCCATTCAGGAACCGACCCCATGTCAGACGCTCGGCTGCGACCTGCAATATCCTGAAAGCGGTCCTAGTTCAAATAGCGCAGAACGGCTGAATCTGGGACACCGCGTAATTGATTTAGCCACCCTCGTGCATGGTACGAAGTCGCTTTGGCGCTTCAATGCAGGAGGGTGACCGATGTCGATTTATGCAGGATTGGATGTGAGTGACAAGACGACGCACATTTGCGTGATCGATGCTGGCGGCAAGGTTCTTCGGCGAGACGTGGTTGCAAGCGATCCAGACGTTCTGGCCAAGTGGTTGAGCCGGCATTGCCCCGAACTCGTTCGCGTCGTGCTCGAGAGACGCGCTTCAGCCATATAGCCTGCTTCGAGCTGCGGTGCGAATACGCCCGGCCAAGCCTCTCAGATCACCCGCTGCGGAATAGGCGGCGGGCACTACCAGCAACGTCAAGAACGTGGAAGTGGTCAAGCCGCCGATGATGATGAAGCCCATTGAGTTGCGCCACTCAGCTGCATCCGACTGAGCAAGGGCGACCGGCAGCATCCCGAATATTGCCGCCAGCGCTGTCATGAGGACGGGTCGCAGCCGTTCGGGCGCTGCCTTGCGCATCGCCGAGGCGGGATCCATGCCAGCGTCCCTATACTGGTTGGCGAGATCGACAAGAAGGATGCCGTTCTTCATCACAATCCCCATCAGTGCAATCATGCCGATCTGAGCAAACAGGCTCATTTCTTGTCCTCCTGCCCACATGAGAAAATAGGCTCCTGAAAAGGAAAGGGGCGCGGTGAGCATGATAATGATCGGCTGCCCGAAGCTGTTAAACTGGCTTGCCAGCACGATGTAGAGCGCCACGATTGCAAGGGCGAACGCGAAGACAATTGCCTCCCCTGTCTCGGCCAGTCTTCGCGCTGTGCCCTCGGTCCGGATCGAAAGTCCAGGCGGCGGCGGGTTGGACGCAAGGAGGTTCTCGACCTTCGTAACCGCGACGCTCAGCGCTACGCCAGGGGCTGTATTCGCCTGCACTGAAATCTGGCGCGATCGATCAATACGGTCGATCTCCGCGGCGCTTAATGCCACTTCGACATCGGCGACTGCTGCCAGATCGACCAGCGTGCCTTGTCCGGTTCTGAGTGGCAGTGCCTGAACATCCGAGAGGGTCTGCCGATTAATTTCGTCGAGGCGCACGCGGACATCATAGCGCCGCCCGTCGGCTTCGAAGGTTCCCGCATCACTACCTCCGACCAGCGTACGGGAGGCCGCGGCAAGGCTGCGCGCCGATATGCCGAGGTCCGCTGCGCGGTCACGATCAAGCACAATCTGCAATTCGGGTCGGCCGCCCTCATAGGTGGAGCGGACGTCGACGAAATCGGGCCGGGCGGCGAGTTCACCTTGTAGCCATTGGGCATAATCGTTGATCGCCGTAGTATCACTTCCGGTGATGATAAGCTCGATGGCAGCTTGCCCGACACCTCCGCCCGACACCCAGGGAACCTCCGCCACAGATACCTCGCGCGCTCCGGCGACACCTTCACTGAGGGCGTCGCGCGCGAAGGTCATCAGGTCATCTTGCGACAGGTCACGGGTCCGCTTGGGGGTCAGCCCGACATAGATATCGATTTCGTTGACCTTGGGATTGGTGCCGCTACCCGCGCTCGCAAACACGAGTTCGACTTCCGGGTTTTCGCGCAACACGACGTCAGCCTGCTGGGCTGCTTCGCGCGCTCCGGTGATCCCCGTGCTGAGCGGTAGCTTGACCGTCGCGAGAAATTCCGACCGGTCAGTGGTCGACATAAATGTGCTCGGTACAAGCCAGGCAAAAAATCCGCCGACAAGAACGCTCGCCAGAGCGCCAGCAAGCACAACATACCGTCTGCCAACTGCCCAGCTGACGAGGCGTTCGTAGCGCAAGCGCATCCCGACATGAAATCGCTCTACACGCCCCAGCCATCCATCTTCCGGATGTTCCGGGCGCAGCAATCGGGCTGACAGGGCCGGCGTCAACGTGAAGGCAACCAGCATCGAAACGCTGACAGAAAACACGATCGCCAGTCCGTATTGGAAGAAGAAACGCCCGACGATGCCCTCCATGAAGGCGATCGGAACGAAGACCGCAAGCGTTGCAAATGTGCCAGCCAGCACCGCAAGTGCGACACGCTTGGTGGCCGCATGTGCCGCCTCGGTTGGATCCACGCCGTCATCGACATCGTTCTGGATTGCCTCGACCACCACGATGGCATCATCCACCAACAGACCAATCGCCACAGTGAGTGCCAGCAGGGTGATCATGTTGATGGTGAAATCAAATGCGGCGAATGCGACGAAGGTGGAAACGATCGAGGTTGGAATGGCGAGGAGAACGATGATCGTCGCGCGCCAGCTCAACAGGAACAGAAAGGTTACGGCGACCACCAGCAACACCGCGATGACAAGATCGAACAGCACGTCCCCGATTGCCTGTTCGATGAAGCGCGATGTATCGCGTGCGATGACGAGTTCGACCCCACCCGGTGCGCTTGCACTTATATCATCGATTGCGGCCCGGATCTGCTCTGCGACTGCGACGGTGTTTTCACCACTCTGTTTGCGCACTTCGAGCACCACACCAGGCTTGCCATCAAGCTGCGCATAGCTGGTTTCATCTTCGACCGAATCTTCGACGCGGCCGACATCGCCGATACGGACGGTCTGGCCATTCGGGCGATAGGCAATCGGAATCCTCGCGAACTCGGCTGCGCTCGCCGCTTCGGCAAGTGTGCGGATGCCGAATTGGCGTGTCCGCCCCTCCGTCACCAGCCTTCCGCCCGGAAGCTCCGCGTTTTCACGCTGGATTGCCGAGAGCACATCGTCTGCCGTTATGCCGCGTGCACGCATGGCGGATGCATCCAGCCATATGCGCATTTCGCGTTCGCGCCCTCCGACAAGTTCGACCGAGCCGACCCCCGGAACCCGCTGCAATCGTTCCTTCACCTCCTCGTCCGCAAAGGTGGTTAGATCGCGGATCGGCATATCGCCGGACAAGAGAACTGACAGGATAGGCGCAGCGTCGGGATCAACCTTTTCGATGACCGGCGGCTCTGCATCGGCGGGCAAATCAGCACCAAGCCGCGACATCTTGTCACGGACTTCCTGGGCCATGAGGTCGGCGTCTTGTTCGAGCTCAAACTCGAGATTGACGATGCTCACCCCTTCGGCGCTGACAGAACGCATCTGTCGCAGGCCCGCGATGGTGTTGAGCTGCTCTTCGACGATGTCGGTGACTTCTGTCTCGATCGTCCCGGGCGACGCGCCGGGCAGTGTGGTGGTTACCGACACGTAGGGGAATTCGACTTCGGGAAACAGATCGACTCCGAGGCGACCGAAGGAAACGAGGCCAAGCACGACGAGCGAGACAATCAGCATCGTCGCAAACACCGGACGCCGGATCGAAACATCGGCCAGCCACATATTACTTCTCGCCGGTCGTGCGGCGCGGCTTCACCTGCTCGCCGTCGCGCAAGGTTGCCGGAGGATCGATGATCACTTCCTCGCCTGCGGTCAGGCCTGACCGGATCCGCACCCTGTCGAGGTCGATACTGTCGAACCTGACCTCGCGGCGCTGAGCCTTACCATCAAGGATGATGAAAAGATGGGCGGCGGAGCTGTCGCCGAGAATTGCTGTTCGGGGCAGAATGATGGCCGGTTCAGGGGGGATCTGTATCTCTGCCCGGGCCGCAAGGCCGGAGCTTATCCGGTAGTTGGGATTGGCGATCGGAAGCCGCAATTCGACCATCCGGCTTTCAGGGTCGACCCGGTCGTTGATGATGTAGACGATGCTCTCGAACGGCGCGTCGAACCCCTCGATGAAAACGCGCGCGGGCATGTCTCGCCGCAGCGTACCGACATATTCCTGCGGCGCGTTGACGATCGCCGCGACGGTGCCGAGCTGTTGCAATTCGAGGGCCGCCGACTGGCCGCCTCCCGCAAACCGATTGTTGAGATATACCCCCTCATCGACGAGGCGCGCGGTTACGACGCCGTCATAGGGAGCACGGGTAATCGTATCGCTCAGGGCCTGCTGCGCGGTGCCGAGTGCGGCATTGGCTTGCGCCTTTTGCGCGCGCGCTACGGCAAGCTGGGTCTCAACTGCATCGACCTGCGCTTTCGAAACGAAACCCTTCGGCGCAAGAGCGATCACGCGTTCATAGCGCCGTTCGGCTTCAATCGCTTGAGCGGTCGCGAGATCGACCGCAGCTTGTGCCTCTGCCACGTTCCGGTGATAGTCGGCTTGCCTGATGCGAAAGAGCGGTTGCCCGCGTTTCACCCTGTCGCCAACTTTCACAAAGATCCGCTCGACCGGACCTTCGGTGAGCGCTCCAATTGCACTGCTCTGTTTGGCGGCAATAGTTCCGAACGCCTTCACCGGTTCGTTGAGCAATTCGGTCTTGACGATCGAGGTCTGAACCTCACGCGGGCCTTGCGGCGCCTCTTTGGCAGCCTGGTCATCAGTTTCGCCGCCTGAACAGGCAGACAGCAAGAGGGCGACGGACACCAATGCGGGTACTAAGAGGCGAATTAGCATATGTAGGCGCCCCTGCCGCTGGCCAGGAGTTTATCGTCAGGGCCGAAAATGCGAGCTTCGGCGACACTTATCTGGCGCCCGATTTTGATAACCTGTCCACGCGCAACGAGCGGACCAGCGGTCGCGGGCCGATGATAATCGACCCTGAGATCGGCGGTAGCCTTGGCCCGCGTGCCCAGCATAAGCAAAGTGTAAAGCCCGGTGAGATCGATCAGCGCCGCAAGCACGCCGCCATGCGCCGCGCCAAGCACAGGGTTGGAGATGATTTCCGCGCGCCAAGGCATCGTGAGTTCAAGCCCGTCTTCCGAGCAGGATTGGATTTTCAGGCCGAGCCATTGATGGAAGGGCGCAATGTCCAGCAATTCTTGCAAGCGCGCCCGCTCAAGCACCATTGGCAGTCCACTCATTGCCCCGATCCTGTCGGACCATGGTGGCGATTCAGAAAGCCGAGGATCGCATTCGAAAATGCATCATTGGCATCGCCCACGACCATGTGGGTGGCGTCTGCGATGTCGGTATATTCGGCATGCGGGGCGACCTCTCGCAGATGTGCAACGGCTTCTTCAGAGACAAGGTCGCTCGCCGCACCGCGAATGAGATGCAGCGGGAGTGTCAGACTGGCCGCCGCCCTGCTGAGTTCCTGAAACTGATGCTCCTGATTTTCGGGATTGCTCCGTTTGGCCGCCATGATGTTGCGAATGAACGCTGGATCCCAGTGCCAGTAAAAGCGGCCATCATCCTTTTGCCGGAGATAATGGCGCAGGCCTGCGCCAGCGCCGCGCTTCCCGCGATGTGGCATGTAGCGTGCGATAACATCCGCCGCTTCATCGGGTGACGAAAAGCCGGTTTCGACATGCTGTTCCATGAATCCCACCACCCGCATCACGCCGTCTGGCTCCATGCGCGGTGCAATATCCACCAATGTCAGCGACGCGAAGCTGCCTTGGGCAAGGTCACCCTCGCCGACCAGTCCGGCGAGGCCACCAAGCGATGCGCCGACCAGCGCGGGCTTGCAATCCATTTGGGATGCGAGCGCGACAAGATCAGCTGCAAAGTCACGAATATCATAGGCTCCAGCATCTGACCACGCGCTGTCACCGTGGCCGCGCATGTCAAAAGCAATTGCGCAATACCCGGCGTCAGCAAGATCGGTCGTGACCCGCTTCCATGCTCTCCGGGTCTGCCCACCTCCATGAGCAAGCAAGACCGGCATTGCGTCAGGCGCGCCGGTGATCTCGGCTGCGAGGTCGAAGCCGTCGGCGCCCTTGATTCTGGTCGAAATTGTGCCCATCGCATTTGGCTATACTGTAAGGCGCCTTACAGTAAATATCTTTATTCTCGTTTCGGAGAAGCTATGACCGGATGATGGTAACTCGCTCGGAACAGGCTGCCGATGAAACTGCGGCGAATTTTCTGACCGACACAGATCGGCTCGTCTTCCTGATGGAAGAGGTGACGCGGCGGCTGCGACGCACATTCGATACCTCCTTCGAACAATTCGGGCTCACCCGCACCCAGTGGCGCGCTTTGGCATATCTTTATCGAACGCCAGGCCTGACGCAGACCGAACTTGCCAGGGAGCTTGAGCTAGAACGAGCAAGCGTTGGTCAGGCCATTGATAGGCTTGAAGAACTGTCACTCGTTGAGCGACGTAGCGCAGTGAACGATAGGCGCGTTTGGCACATCCACCTTATGCCTGCTGCAGTTGAGTTATTACCGAAGCTTAGGACCGAGGCCGACGCGGTCTACGGGCGCCTGCTTGCCGGGACGGACATTGATGAGCTGGACCGGTTAAGTGCGATGTTGGCCGCGATGCAGGACAATTTGGATCGCAATTAGACGCGCTGGCTTTCAATGTCTCCACTGACCGTTCCGACACCGGACGTTCAGCTTCCCACCCACTTGTTGCCGGTTCGGCGATCTCAGCTTTTCACCACAAGCGGCCATCGGAGCTTGCCCGACGGCCGCCATGATGGTCAGATTTCGATACGCTCAGCGAGGACCAGTGCATTCTCCACGTCGACACCGAGATAGCGGACAGTGTTCTCGATCTTGGAATGCCCCAGAAGAATCTGGACCGCACGTAGATTTCCCGTTGTCCGGTAGATCATGGCCGCCTTGGTGCGCCGCATGGAATGGGTGCCGTAGTCTTCCCGCCGCAACCCGACAGCGGTTACCCATTCATCGACAAGCCGAGCGTATTGCCGCGTGCTCATTGGTTGGCCGTAATGGATCCTGCTTGGGAACACGAAATCATCGAGGCTTCCTCCCCGCCGCAGCAGCCATGTCGCCAGGCTCGAGCGGGCGTCCGCGGTGATTTCAAATTGCACGGGTCGCCCGGTCTTCCGCTGAATAATCATGGCGCGGTCGCGGACCTCTGATCCGGCCACGAGGTCGCCGATTTTGAGCTTCACCAGATCGCAGCCCCGCAGTTTGCTGTCATCGCCAGGTCGAACAGCGCACGGTCGCGGAGCCGCTCCTCGCGATCAAGAAAGAACCGGATCGCCCAAATCTGTTTCTGGGTCAGTGGCCGCTTTGTGCCGACGGTTCTGCCGGCATTCCACACAACGCGGTTCTGCATGGCGGGGTCGAAGTGAGAATAGGTCATCATCTTTCTCCATGGCCTTGATTGGCCAGGTAGAAAGAACGGGAAACAAATGTGACTTTGCCTTTGATCGGGCTGAAGGATTGGGAGTTTGCGATTTAACGGGACAGAATTGGCCTATGTCGGTCCGAAACCATAACTTCTTGGCCAGTAAGCGCATTGTCAGTCAGGCGGGATATCCGATGGAGGGAGTTCCAACGTGACTGCGATCATCGGCAACCCAATTGAGTCCTGCTATGCAGGCTCGCGCACGCGCTCGATAGAAATCGTCTCCGATCCGCCCTTGGCTTGCGCAAGATCATAGGCGGACTGCATCCGCAGCATGGTGGCGGCAGAAACACCAAATGCCTTCTCGAAGCGGATCGCCATCTCCGGGGTTAGCGCAGCCCTGCCATTCAGCAAGCGGCTCAACGCAGGCCGAGTAACCTTGAGATGATCTGCGGTGCTCGACACATTCATGTTGTAAGGCTTCACGATCTCTTCGAGCAACCAAGGCCCCGGGTGGATCGCGAAGCTGTCATGGAGCTTGATAGCCATCAGTGATAGTCCTCCAGGTCGAGATCAGCGACGGTGAGTTCGTCGATAATTGTGAATGTCAGCCGCCAATTTCGGGTTACCGTCATGGCGAAATATCCCTCCCTGTCGCCAGTGAGGGGATGAAACCCGAAATTCGGCGGCACTGCCAGCTCATCCAGGCTCTCTGCCGAGGCAATAAACGCCAGCATGCGACGGAGCCGGTCAGTCTCGATCAGTCCTGCTGGCTTTCCGGTCTCAGCAAATCTGCGAAGCGCCTTGTGGCGGATGCTTCCGATTTCCATGGAGGTGTAATCCCACAAGTTACACAAATAGTCAACAGGGGTGTAACCCCTGAGGCTACACCTCGGTCATTGGGGGGGCAGCTTGCAAAATACGCAGCTCACACGTGAAGCAGATCGCTTATCACCGATGAAGCGGTCGCTGTTGGAATAAACACCCGCGTTCGGAACGCGATTATCTCCGTGAAGCATCCGATGCTCTTCAGCCGGGGCAGCTGATCGACAGGTGCGCCCACGATTTCGTAGCGCTGCTCTCCCGCCACGCGCGAACATTTGATGGTCACCTCGAACGGCTGCTTGATCGGAATTGTCCGGCCTTCGCCAAGCGCCTTCATGATCGTCTCCGGGGTTAGTTCAACGGTAGAGGCAATGTCGAATTTCTCGAGCAGCTTCGCCACATCGAGTTCGTGGACCATGCGGCCGAGCCAGCTTCCGCCCTCCTCGTCCACGATCCGCCGGACCTCCAGATAGTCGACAGGAAGGCTCGACCAGATCGGCAGGAGAAGTCCGGTCGCAAGGTACACGGTCTCTGTCGTTAGCCGTTCGGCAAGCTCCGCAACCTCGCTTTGCCACAGCTGATCGAAACTCCGGCGCGGAGCTTCTTCCCAGGCCGATTCCGCAAGGTCATCGAAGTGGTGGTATTCGCGCCGGAGCGGACGGTGGAGGATAACTCGCCTGATGAGTTCGCCCTGTTCGGTCATGAAGTGCCGCGAAGGTTCGGCCAGGGCTGCTTTCCCGCTCTTGGTATTGTGGAGCAGAATGCAGCCGTCGGCGTAATCTCGGCGCTCAAGGACACGCTCAAGCGTGATCGGCCGCGCTCTCGTCTTGAGAGCCAGCTGCAGCAAGTGTGACGTGGCGCCGGTTCGCCCGTCGGTCCGCAGGACTATGTCTTCGACAACCTCAGCCTGTTCGACCCGTAGGGTCTCGACGCCAACATCGAGCGATCCGGCCTCGCGCGCTGCCGACACCCGCGCTTCGACCAGCCCCAGAAATTCTTCGAAGATCGCATTCTGCATTCCGATCGGCAGCGCGAGGATGCGGTTGAGCCAGCGCTGGATCGGCGGAAGGTCCTCTTCGAGAATGCCGTCTTCCGAGACAATCTTGAGCCCGCTACGTCGCTGGAAATCGATCAGCGTTGCGCTCTTGAGCTTGCCGTCCGCCAGCAGGGTAAACCAGGTAGAGAGAGCGGCCTTGGCATATTCGCTTTCGAGATTGTCGGCAGGGTCAAACAGGTTCTGCCCGCCCGTCTGGCGTTGGCCCCGCGTCAGCGCCCCCAGGCTGTCGAGCCTGCGTGCAATGGTGCTGGTGAACCGCAGTTCCCCCTTGCAGTTCGTGGTCACAGGCCGGAACAGCGGTGTGTTGGCTTGATGGGTCCGGTGCGTTCGGCCCAGCCCCTGGATGGCGCGGTCGGCTCGCCATCCCGGCTCAAGCAGGAAGTGGATGCGCCGCTTCTGGCAAGCTGCGTCAAGGCTGGCATGGTACGATCGCCCGGTGCCACCCGCATCGCTGAAGACAAGGATTGGCTTCCTGCCGTCCATGAACTGATCTGTCTCGGACTGGTTCGTCCGCGGCGAACGGGTTTCGAGACGCTGCAGGCCGTCGCTCTGGTTTATGAGCCGCTTGCTGCGCCCGGTCACCTCGGCGACCTTCTCCGGTCCATAGTGCTCGATAATCCCGTCCAGCGCTGGCTTGATCGGGGGCATGGCGCACAGATGCTCGATCATCTCGCTGCGGCGGGCGATCGCAGTCTGGTTGTGGACTGGACGGCCTTCTTCGTTGAACATCGGTGCCGAGCGCTGGGTGCCGGTATCATCGACGAATACCTGCATCTGTTGGGTGGGGAAGGCGCGCTCAAGGTACTCGATCACGGCGTCGAGCGGGCTGAGGTCGACGTCGAGATCGGCGCGCTCTTCTGGGGAGAGGCTGTCGAGACGGCGATCGAGGATGCTTTCGGCGGTCGAAACCAGTTGGACGACAACCACCTCGTCGCGATCCAGATGGAGATTGATGGCAGCAATCAGCGTTGGCAGCTTCATCGACAGCAGCAGCTGGTTGAAGAACCGCTGCTTGGTGCTTTCAAACCGGCTTCGCGCTGCGGCTTTCGCACCGCTGTTGAGCGTTGTGCCGTCGATTTCATCGACGACACCGGTCAGTTCCAGCGCCTCCTCAAGGTTCTGATGAATGATCGCCCAGGCGTCGGCATAAGTGTCGTAGACGGCGATCTGTTCGGCGGTCAGATCATGTTTCAGGATCTCGTATTCGACGCCTGCAAAGCTAAGCGCACGCGCCTGATAGAGGCCCAGTGCCTTGAGGTCCCGCGACACGAGTTCCATCGCAGCGATGCCCCCTGCCCTGATCTGGCTGATGAAATCTTCCCTGTTGGCAAACGCGGTGCCGGGTCCCCACAGACCGAGCCGCACGGCATAGGCAAGGTTGTTGACCTCCGAGGCCCCGGTCGCAGAGGCGTAGAGAACCCGGGCATCGGGCAGATTGTTTTGCAGCAGCACGCCGGCGATACCTTGCAGCGATCCGCTTTTCGTGCCGCGGGCGCCCTCGCCTCCTGCAACACCGCCCATCTCGTGGCTCTCATCAAAGGCGATGATACCGTCGAAATCCTCGCCCGCCCAATCGAGCAGCTGCTTCAGGCGGGTGGCGTCCTGACGCTGGCTGCGGAGGGTCGGGTAGGTGACGAACAGGATTCCTTCGCGAAACGGAACCGCCTGATCGATCTTCCAGTTGGAAAGCGGCTGAACGTCGGCCGCAAGGCCGCCGATTGCGCTCCAGTCGCGGCGCGCATCCTCAAGCAAGCTCTCGTTCTTCGAGACCCAGATGGCCTTGCGGCGTCCAGCAAGCAAGCCATCAAGGATGCAGGCGGCGATCTGTCTGCCCTTCCCTGCCCCCGTGCCATCGCCGAGGAAATAGCCTTTGCGGTAGGCACGCCCTTGCTCGTCGAGTTGCAGGCCAACGCCTTCCTCAGCCGGAACAAACAGGCCAGGCAGATACTGCTGCCACGCGTTTCCAGCATAGATGACGGTTTCGATCTGGGCCTCGGAGAGCAGGCTTTCCTGAAGGACCCGGTCCTGCAGCGCCGGGACATAATCCGGGATAGGTGCCGGGATCGAGCCCATGGCCACGCTTTCGACGAGTGGCGTCGGATGCTCGCGTGCGCCAACAATGTCGACCCGGCTTGGCCGGTACGGGATGTAGACCCCACTTTGCTCACCGAGCACGCGCGGCTTGTCCAGGATGCTGAACGCCAGTGCTTCGATCTTGGGGGCTTGGGCTGCCCTCGCCTTGACGGGCTTTGTGATCGGCGTCGCCCGCATGGCTTTGAAGAGCGCACCCGGCTTTGCTTTCGGCGGCACCGCGCGCGGTTCGCAGTCGGGCTCGGCTGTCACGCGTTTGATGATTGGAACCGCAGACGCAACGTCTGCAACTGTCTCCCGCGCCAAAACTGCAGGTCTGATCTGCCCTGGGATCTTGTCGATCACGTACAAGCGCACGGCCACGCTGGTGCCCTGCTTGTGATAGCATTTATCGAGCCGGATGGATGTGCGGACCGTGCAAGAGGCAAAGGTGTCTTCGTAGATTTTCGCAAGCTTTACGCTCGTCGTGAACCAGTCCGGCATGATCGCGACGATCCGCCCCCCCTTCCCTAGCCGCGTGATGGCAGCGCGCAGGTGACGCACCGCTGCGAACTCGTCTGCCCCTCGTCCCACTGACCGCGAGAATGGCGGGTTCATCAGGATCAGGCTTGGCTGCACTGCCGCGTCGAGATGCGAAGCCAGCATGGCTCCATCGATCCCTGTTGTGGTGGCCTGGGGAAACAGCAGGGCCAACTTCTCACGCCTGCGCGGGTCGATTTCGTTGAGATGCAATGCGCTGACATCGGGCAAAGTTGCCACAAGGGCGCCATGTCCGGCGCTCGGCTCAAGAACGATATCGGTCGCGCGCGGCTGCGCCAAAATCACGGCTAGGCTTGCGAGGTCTGCGGGCGTCGAGAATTGCTGGTACCTGATCTGATCTTCACTTCTGACCGTATGTGTCGGCAGTGCCTCGATAAGCGCACTGATCTCCGAGATCTGGGTCAGCATCTGAGGTTTGCTCAGCTGTGCGGCCATGTGGCGCGTCAATGCCGCCTCGAGCAGGTCAAAAGCGTCCCGTTGGCTCCAGGCGCCGTTTGCGGAGCCCTCCCTGTAGAGCTGGCGCATCGTCTCAAACAGGCGTTGCTTGTTCGCCAGTCCGGTGGCGATGGCGTGCTGGATTTCGGTGATTGCTGCGTCCAGCTTCTGGCTGGATTGTTGAAAAAGGTCGGTCACGGTCTGCTCCTGATGCTGAACCGCATCAGGTCATCCCCCTTCCCTCTCGCCTCGGGGTTATGAGCCCGTGATCACTACAGGCTATGCGACAAGGGGTGGCCGGCAGGGACGGGAATTCGGGACCGGTACCATTCCGATGATATCGGTTTGACTTCTAGCGCCGAAAATGATCATAAAACACAAACTGGGTCGCAGAGCTGCGATTCATCGAAAGGCAGACGCATGTCCTACACCGTGAACACACTGCGAAATATGACCAGATCCTGCGAAATGATGCGCGATCGGGTCAAAGCTGTGGTGTTCAAACCTGATGAACGCAAGGTCCTCAATATCACCTTTGGGCCTACGGCGGCAGCGGAATTGGTCGGAAGAACGCCTGAAGCGCTTGCCAAGGCAGAGAAGGAGGGGCGTCTCGCGCCTCCGAAACAGCTCAACAATGGCCGCCGCTATTACACGCTCGAAGACCTTACTCATATTCGCAAGGCGCTGAACATTCATCCGGGCAAGCTAGCCCATGAGAATGCGGTTGTAGTAGCCGTGCAGAATTTCAAGGGCGGCGTCGGCAAGAGTACGATTACCAAGCATTTCGCCGATTTTCTCGCACTGAACGGATATAGCGTTCTCGTGATCGACTGCGATCCGCAGGCGTCAACGACAACTATGTTCGACATCCAGCCCGAAGCACTTATCGATGAAGAGGAGACATTAGGAAACTTCCTGTCGCCTCGCAGTACATTCGATGATTTCAGGAAGGCAATCCGAGAAACCGCTTGGCCTACAATCAAAATAGTGCCGTCAAGCCTTGGCCTGCAGGATGCAGAGTGGGACCTCACGGCAACGTTGACGGAGGGCGGACAAGCAGTGCGCGAGGGACTTCAGCGTCTCCGTATTGGCATCGACAGTATCATCAATGACTTCGACGTCGTCTTGCTCGATCCTCCGCCGGCTATGGGGTTCCTGGGCCTCAATGTGATGGCCGCCGCAACAGGTATGCTTATCCCGGTTCCGGCAAGACAGCTCGACTATCTTTCAACCATCCATTTCATGGACACCATCGCCGAGAATATCGAGATCCTCGAGGATCACGGAACGCCTGTTGATTACGGGTTCATTCGCGTCGTCTGCTCGGCCTACACCCCCAGCAAGCCAGGTGAAGCCGACATGTGGAAGATGATGAAGGCCACATATGCCAATTTCCTGCTGAATCAGCCGATCCTAGCTTCTGAGGAAATCAAGAATGCCACTCAAGCATTCCGGTCGATCTATGAAAGCAAGCCTTCAGCTGCGCACGCAACCTACCAGCGTTGCCGGGACAATCTCAACGCAGTCTTCGGAGAAGTTCTGAACGAAATACATGAGCAGTGGCCGTCGAAGAGCATTTCGAGACGGTCATCTGACACGGCAGGGAGTGTTGCAGCGTGAGCCGTCGTTCATTGATCGGCGAGGCCCTCGCCTCCCCTGCCCCTGACCAGCCTTCCGTCTCTGAAGCCAAGGACGCTGCAGGGGCAACCGCATCGCGCAATTTCACAACACGTCGGCTTGAAGGCTTCACGGAAGCAGCGCGGATGGTCAAGCGCCCGACCATCCGGCTCAAACCTGCAGAATGTTCGATCTGGCCGGGAAACGCCCGTGATTATGAACAGCTCACCGAACCCCGTTTGCGATCTCTGATTGAATCCATCCAAGCAGAAAACGGGAACCGCATCCCAGTAGTCGTGCGCCGGAAACAGCAAGGTGAGCTGCAGTACGAACTGATCATTGGCACAAGGCGCCACTGGGCTGTCGCGTGGCTCAACGCCAATCACTACCCGGATATCGAACTCGTCGCGATTATCGAAGATCTCGATGACGAAGCTGCGTTCCGCCTTGCTGATATCGAGAACCGCGAGAGGGAAGATATTTCAGATTTAGAGCGCGGTTTGAACTACAAGGCAGCAGTCGATACTTATTACGATGGCCTTCAGGCCCGGCTTGCTGAACGCGTAAAGATCTCGAAATCTACGCTCGCCCGGTACATCGGCCTGACAGAGATCCCGCAAACAATCGTAAGCGCATTTGCGTCGCCAATGGAACTTCAGGTGCGTTACGGTGACAAGCTTCTTCCAGCCATACGCAACCCATCGCTGCGCCCTAGGATGGAGGAAGCAGCAAAGCAGATCGCTGCGGAGCAAAGTTTCCGGCAATCCGGAGACGAAGAGCCAATTTCTGGCCCTCAGGTTGTTGTCCGTCTGCTCAAGGCAGTTTCGGGCAGGCCTGGCCGTGTTCAGAAAGCCGTAATCGAAGCGGCAGGATCGTCCATTGGTATCATCGAAAAGGATCGTGCACGAGGGCTCACGATAACGATCAACCCCACTGATTTGAGCGCTGACGAAATCCTCGATGCATTGCGCCCTCTGATTGAGAAGGCGAAGATTCTAAAGAGGCCTGCCCCATGAAGGAGGGTTTCGGACCCACCTATGACCATGTGTTCACCACTCTGAAAATGTGGTTTTTATTCTTGTATTTCATATGTTTAGCCAACTTGTCCCACATGTGGGACAGTGGCAGATTTACTGGGCGAAGAACGTGAGCGAGAAAGATCAGTCCTCCTCCGGTCGCCGGGTGCAGTTCGAGATGTTCTTCACGCTGCCTGATTTCAGCGACATCTCGCTGCGGGACTATCAGGAGACCATGCAGCGTCCTTTCTTCAGCCTTTCGAAGAAGAAGCGCCTGAAACCCATTGAGTACCTCAGTCCGGATAAGTCGGTCACCGTGCATGTATCAGCCAACCCAGCCTATGGGATGGCGACCATCTGGGATGCAGATATCATGATCTATCTGGCGTCCCACCTCAACGAATTGCGCGAGCGGGGTGACAACGACCTGTCGCCGACCATTCGTGTTCAACCTGGCGATCTTCTCAAGCGAATCTGCTGGGGCGTAAGCGGGCGCGCTTATGAGCGACTGATCGCAGCGCTTGATCGTCTTCAGGCCACGACGATCAAGACGAACATCCGCGCGAACTCCAAATCCCGCGAGACCACATTTTCGTGGATCGATAGCTATACTCATCTCGTTGATGAACGAACCCAGCGTTCGCTTGGGATGGAAATCACGCTTTCCAAGTGGTTCTTCGACGGGGTCATGGACAAGCGAAATGTCCTTGCGATTTCGCCTTTGTATTTCGAGATAACGAGCGGACTTGGGAAATGGCTCTACCGCGCCGCTCGCAAGCACGCTGGTGGCAATGGGCCAGAAGGTTTCACGATTGGCTTCGAAACTCTTCATCAGAAAAGCGGTAGCGAAAGCTCCCTACCCTCGTTCAAGAACAAGATTCTTGAATTGGCGCGAGCTAACAACCTGCCGGATATCAGTCTGGAGGTCATTGGAGCAGAGACGCCGCGTCCAAAGCTGAAGATGGTGATGCGTCGCCATCTCGAAAAGCCTTCTGGAAAATTCGAGGATAGTGGCTCTGTCACCACGGAGAGCAGAGCCCAGCGCATTCAGCGCGCAACCCCCGAAAAGGCAGCCAAGGTCAGCCCTCCGCCGGAATTCGTTGATCCTGCCCTCGTGCGCAAGCTCCTTGCAACAACGAGTGCGAGCTTGCGCCCCGAACAGCAAGGCGGTGCATCAGCCGCATTGGACAGCAACGCAAGCCAATCTCAGTCACGACGGAGGGGAGGGGGCGCGCAGGACACTCTTGATCCCGAAATCTATCAGGCCATCCGTTCTGAATGTCCTGGCTGGGATCTCGATGTGCTGATGCGGCAATTCGATTCCTTTCTGAACAGCAATCCCCATGAGTTGCCAAGGAACTACTCGAAGCGGTTCTACGGCTTCATGAAGAAGCACCACGAGCGCAACAAGCATACGCTTCCGGGCTTTTGAAGGTCTCTCCCGTCTGTGGGACCGGTTATGTGCGTCCGGCGCGCTAGTAGCGCCGCCGCCCAGCTTCTGACCGGTGACAGTCTGCGGCAAGCATCGCGATTGATCGGAAATATAAGAACGGTCTCATGATGTACGCCCGATACCGAACGTGTTTTCGGGAATCACGCCACTTACCCCTCCCGATCAGAAAACTACGTCTACGTTCGGCACCTGCTAAAGAATTGCCGACAAGACCCAAGAGCACCAGCATTGAACACTCCGCGAGTGCTTCAGCCGGTCATCTTTGACTGAAATCAGCCATCTAACGTAGAAAGGTCGGACCAGCTTGCAGATCGCCTAAGCCTCAACTTCGGGCACAGCTTCCAAGAAGCGCGACGGATCAGCCGGCAAGCTGGAGGAAAAAGGACGCCGCCAAAAGCCATTCCCGAAAACACGTTCAACCGGAGATACCAGATTTCCGAAAACACGTCCGTTTCAGCCTCGGGGCAAATGGCGATCAGAAAGTTTGGGATCGACGCACCATATGTGAATCGGAACGCTAACTGATCCTATGGCCTCACGCTCTGAGCCGCGTTTTCAAAGTTATCAACAGGGCAGGGAGGTGGCCAACGTGTGATCGGGCATCAGATGACGTGTTATTAGAATCTGGCGGTCGTGCTATCAGAAACCGAACATCGTGTTATCAGATTCGACATAGCGACCCCGACTCGCGAGAAATCAGGAGTTTGCAGGCTGATGGCGAGCAGGTAACCTCTTAACCTTAGAATCTAAATCCCCTAACGTTTTCGCCTGCGGCGGATTTGTTATTGATTTGATTCAAGATTAAGGAAGACTGCGCTCTCGCTTCGAAAATGACCTCGCCCGAGAGACGCGCAAATTCCATAAGAATCAGACGTCCGCAACTGAGCGGCGGTCAAAGCCTCAGGATCGATTCCTTGAATCACCATAGAGACCTGTGATTCAAACTTCCGATTGGCCTAGCTCCAGGCGGCTGTCGCATACTCCTCCGTATGTTAGAGCATGATCAGAACGAGTGTCACATTTGGCTCGAAGCCAAAAATCCCGATCTCAATGTTGCACGGCGCTATGCCATATCTCGGAGCCAAGACCTGTTCGGTGTTGCGATTGTTGAATTCTCGTGGGGCCGGATTGGAACGCGTGGACAGCGACGTAAGTTGTCATTCGCTGACCCGGGCAGGGCGAAAAAGTTTGTAGAGCAGCTGCTACGCCGCAGAGCGAGCTCACAAAATCGAATTGGCGTTTGCTACCGGGAAGTATTCCGGGGTCCATGACACGTTCACGTGTCCGTTCGGACGATTGCGCCATCGGAAGTTCGAAGACTGGCCATGCCGGCAGTCACCATAGCCGCAACTGATTGTGACGCGGTTCGCTTGGTCACCTCAAGGCCTCTGGCAAGCTCCGCACGGGTAAGAGGTCCGATGCCGACTACAAGACGCCAAGCCAGGGGAGCCGTCGACGAGGCGTAGAGGCCTGAAAGTGCTCCCTCAGCCTGCAGGTGAGCCCTTTGCATGGCACGGAGGTCTCCGGCTGCACTCTCAGCAGCAGCCTGAAGCGCCCGACGTAATAGGACGGGCAGGGGATCCTCGTGAAGTTCACGGAACAGAGCCCGCGGCATGATCCCAGCAAGCGCCATTGGCGCCGAGCCCAGCCCAAACAAGTGTGGGCGCATGGCGGCCGCAAGCGACGCGGCCCAGGCCGCCCCCCGGGGCGCCGAACGTGTGACCGCGAACCCACTAACTTGGACCATCTCGCTGCCGCCTTCAAGAAAGTCGATTTCCTCAGTTCGCAGTTCCGCCAGCCATTCAAGGAGGGTGCCCATCGGATCGCGGGTCGGCAGCAGCGCATCGAGCCGTTCGAGCGCGCGATCAGCAGGCCTGTATACCTCGCTGAATCCTTCGGAGTGACTTTTGGCGGCCATGACCAGCTTGGCGGCATGGGTGAGAGGAGGGTGGCCTCGCCGGCTGATCCACGACAAGAACTGACGGCGTTCTTCGGAATACCACGAGCGCATCAGCTCGTCGGCTTCGAGCCCCGGATTGTGTTCAATTCCAAGATTATCAAACGGATAATCGCGCACATGCACGCGCCAGAGGCGCCGGAGTGAGGCCAGCGCAAGGCATTCGGACAGCTCGGGCGAGATGAAGGGGAGGGCGCCTTCGATGCGGGCAAGCGTCAGTTGCCAGGGTGCTGGGGCAGATACCATCAGCTAGTTAGTATATAAATGGCCTAAAAAGTATACCCAGCTTGTACGGTGCGTTTGATGTCCGATAAATGCCCTTCACGGACGACACCCTAGTCTATATAAAGCAGCCGAAATTCGCCTCGATGTCGCCCGCGCCCTAAGGCAGGGATAAGGCACAGCAGCGGCAATGAAGCTTGAGGAGTGTCGCAGTGGACGATGACAGCAGCAGGGCTTTGGGACTTTCAGATGAAGTCGCGCTTTCGCCGCTGGGGAATGCGATCCCGCCGCAGCTCGCGGCTGAGATCGAAGCCGCCCGGTCGTACCGGGCGCGCTCCAAGGCCGCCAATACTGTCCGGGCCTATTACAGCGACTGGCGGCAGTTCGAAGAATGGTGCTGGGTGCGCGATCTTGAGCCTATGCCGGCTATGCCGGAGGCAGTGGCAACATACCTTGCCTCGCTGGCGCAGGCGGGGAGGGCGGACAGTACCATCGGGCGGCACCTTGCCGCCATCGCCTGGCGCCACAGGCAGGCAGGACAGGTTGCGCCCCAGCACCGCGATCCGCGCGATGTTATTGCTGACACGCTTGCAGGGATCCGGCGCGAGCAGCGCGCGCGGCCGACGCGCAAGAAGAGCGCTATTCTGGCGGCCGATCTGGCTCGAATGATTGCAGCGGCCGAAGGCCAGAGTCCGCGAGCGATCCGCGACCGGGCGGTCATGGCACTTGGGTTGGCGGCGGCGCTGCGGCGTTCCGAACTGGTCGCGCTACAGCTGGCTGACCTCGAGCTGGTGCGCGAGGGGCTCAAGCTCATGATCAGGCACTCGAAAACGGATCAGGAAGGGGAAGGGCAGGTGATTGCTGTTCCGTCGGGCAAGGTGCTCAAACCCGGCGCGCGGCTTAACGAATGGCTCAGCGTCAGGGGAGGGGAGGCCGGTCCTTTGTTCTACCGCACCGACGCACAAGGGATGATGACCAAGGAGCCCATGTCGGATCGCTCGGTTGCCCGCCTGATCCAGCGTTACGCCGAAAAGGTTGGGCTCGATCCTGCCGCATTCGGTGCCCACTCGCTACGCTCAGGGTTCCTGACCGAGGCAGCCAAGGCGGGGGCCTCATTGCCGAAGATGCAGGAGGTATCGCGGCAGAAAAAGGTCGAGGTGCTGCTTGGCTATGTCCGCGACGCAGCGCTGTTCGAGAACCATGCGGGTGAGAGATTTCTGTAGTGCGTGTTTTTGAGCACGCTGCATGGTCCAATTGACCGGGTCTGGGACTTTCCAGACGTTCACTGGCGAAATGCCGAACGGCGGATTTTGCCAAAAGCTGACGCAACCCTGCTCGTGCCGTGAATAGCGGCTATCGCCGGGTTAGGCCCCAAGAGCGGATGAGGTGGATGGCTCCCGCTCACGGCATCTTGGTGCCAATATGGGTTGCTGTCATGCAAACCCGAGCAAAGGAGCCACCCGTCATGGAGATTAGCACAATCGGCCTCGATCTGGCCAAGAATGTTTTTCAGGTTCACGGCGTGAGCGCCACCGGTGAGGTGGTGCTCCGCAAGACACTGCGGCGAGCGCAGGTCTTGCCGTTCTTCGCAAAGCTACCGCCGTGCCTGGTGGGCGCCGAGGCCTGCGGGACGTCGCATCACTGGGCGCGCGAGCTGACGAAGCTCGGGCACGAAGTTCGGCTGATGCCGGCGTCTTACGTGAAGCCTTACGTGAAGCGCGGCAAGAACGACGCTGCCGATGCCGAGGCGATCTGCGAAGCGGTGACGCGCCAGACGATGCGGTTCGTGCCGATCAAATCGCGCGAGCAGCAGGCCGCGCTGTCGATCCACCGTGCGCGCAGCCTGCTGATCAAGCAGCGCACGCAGCTGGTCAACATGATGCGCTGCGTGCTTGCCGAGCTCGGCATTGCGATCCCGGTCGGCGTTGAAAAGGCGTTGCAGATGGCGCGAAAGATCGTCGATGGTGAGGCCGAGCTAGATCTGCCGGACGAAGCGGCGAACGTCGTCGGTGTGCTAGCCGGGCAGGTGCTCCAACTGCACACACAGTTGCGCAAGCTCGATCTTCGTCTTGCTGCTCTGCAGCGCAGTGACGAACGGGCCCGGCGCCTTGCAACGATCCCTGGCATCGGACCCGTTGGCGCTACTGCGCTCGCCGCATCGGTAGGCGACGCCGCACAGTTCAAGTCGGGACGACAGTTCGCAGCCTGGCTGGGGCTGACACCGCGCCAGCGATCGAGCGGTGGCAAGGAACGCCTCGGGCGGATCACCAAGATGGGCGACAACTATCTGCGCCAGCTGCTCGTTGTCGGTGCAACCGCATTGATCCGATCTGCCAGGAGCAAGCCCGAGACGGTCGATCCGCGCTTTGTTGCTCTACTCGCCAGAAAGCCCGCGCGCGTCGCCTCGGTTGCCATCGCCAACAAGATGGCGCGGATCGCATGGGCGATCATGGCGCGGGGCGGAGTCTTCGAGCGCGGTCATGCGCCGATACTGGCTGCATGAGAGATCAAGAGCTTAGCTGAGGAGATCAGCTTCACGACGTTGTGAGAGCAAAGCGATGTGATGGAACGAACCGGTCGGACCGGGAACAAGGACAACCCAACGAATGGCGAAGGCGTTACAGCCTGCAAAGCCGATCGGGACCATGTTCGCGGACCCCATCAGGGCCAGCAGTCCATGCCGACTGCATCAACAGGCCGGACAGACGACTGCACCCGACCCATCACCTGATCATCACTTTATGCTTGCAACGCGGGAGCCATCCACAGACGCCATTCAGCTAGCGACCCCATATCGGTCATTTCTTCTGCCCATCAGTCACGCTGAAAGCCGCCGGATGCAACTACGATGCATCTCCGCGTCTTTGCCGCAAAGGGGACAACTGACTTTATTGAAGGTCGCCTTGGCGGTGCGCTTTACGACACGACTACGATAGCACCCAGATCGTGCGATTTGGACAGTATTCCGGCGGAGATCGTATTACGTTGGTGCGGCTCGGGGTCGTTGGAGGCAGTTATTCCATTGTTCCATGAGGTTGTTTCATGTTCTCTATAGACGACGTCGATGCGCTTTGGGACCACATCGGGTATGTCGCGTTATATGCGCCTGACGAGTTCCCTGAAGAGGATTTTCTAGCTGCCGATCAGCAGATGAACTTGGAGCGAGCCTTTGAGATGCTTCGCCAAGGGTTGACTATCGCTTATCCAGAGTCGTCATTTTTCGAAAGAAAATTGAAACTGAACGATATTTTGGATCAATCCTATGAGGCTTACAAAGCCGGGGATGGGGATTTGGGTAGCAAGCTATTGCATGTTTTTCAGGATGGGATTTTCAAGGCTGAGTGAACGTTCTGTCCCGCCAGCGATGAAGACAGTTAGGTTCTGTTGCCGCAAAGAGGGGAGTGCCGGGTTCTCGCTGAAGATCGTTGGCAGCTTGCGATTACGGCGTTTGCGCCCAGTCGAAGCGGTCGATTAGAACGAGAAATGCAGCGGCTGCTCCCAAGAGCCGCCATTCGCCTTTCCACCCACTTTCGGTCATGAGCGGGGCCGCGCGCGATCCTGATACGTGCCGGGCAGCTTCAACAAGTTTCTCGCCGGAAGCGGAAATTCGCAAACCGACCCCGGAGCGGTCATTGGCGCTACGGCTACTGACTACCAAGCGGTGCTGCGGGCTTGATGCGGTCGTTTGGCTAGACCGCCGCCTTAAGGTGTACCATGTGTGCCGGAACCGTGGTCACGGTTATAGGCATCCATCGCGAAGATGGCATAGCCTTAAAATCCTCGCTCATCGCTTGATCTCCGAGGTAAATGCCGACTGGTAAATCGTCTGCGCGAAGGTGGGTGAGGTCGTTGGACTCCCTCCCGGATCAAGACTCAGCCCACCGTTTTGGAGCCATTGCAGTCTGTCCTGCAAACCAACCGTCACATCATCATGGGTGGTCTCAAGGAGGATGCGTTTCACACCAAGGCTTTCGGGATCGATGCGCTTCACGCTGGTCGGATCATTCAGATCGCCAAAACGCACCATCAGCGGCCATTTTTCGCGCGGCAGTTCGGCACTGACCGGGTCCGCAAACCAACCTCCAAGTTTATTGATCGCCGCAATGTAATCATCGCCACCATCCGGCAGAGTTGCCAACAAGGCGTCCGTGGCCTCCCCGCCAAGGTCAACTCCAGCAACTGGCGTCTTTAAGAGCACGAAAACAGGTCCATCAGCCAGTTCGATGATAGTCGCTTCACCCCGTGTCAGCACTCCACCCGATCTCTCGTCTGCCAAAAGCTTCATTGTATTTTTGGCTGCAATGAATTCGTAAACAGACGAACCTGCACGAAGACCGTTGGAAGTTTCAACCTCTACCGTCATCCGGAAGCGATAACTGGCGCGGTTATTCATCAGGCCGCATCCCGAAAGAAGCACAGCAGTGCTGCCCGCCATCAAACCCAGAACCCCCCGCCGCGCTATCATCCGCTCACCTCCCCGAAATGCATCCCGCTGAGACATAGGACGCTACTCCCTCCTGATCCTAGAGGCCGGGGTGGGCGGAGGTAAAGCACTGGATTGCGAATGTTTATCCCTCCAGTAAGCCGGTGAAAGCCGACATTCGCCAATCCACCCATCTCCGGCCATGAGCGCGGTCGTCGCACGATCCCGAAAGCGGCACGGCGGCTTCGGCCCCCTGCGGGAAAATTCCTGACGTTCGGCAATCGACCCCATTTGAGACTTTGTTCGGAATGTGAGATGATCTTGATGCAGGAATTCAGTCAATTGTGCGTGCGCTCATTGCACCGCCTCGCAAATTGCCTGCGCAAACTGTAAGGTAAATCAAGGGACCGGCTGCTTTGGGGGCATAGCTTGGATTTAAGAAACGGTGTGGTCTCGGCATACGCGCTCGCGGCTCTTTCCGGCCTCCTATTATCCTTGAGTTACGCCCTACACCCGTTCTGGTTGGCTGCCTGGCTGGCGCCTGCGCCTATCATCATTGCAACTCTACGCGCCCCGGCGTCGCATCGCCGTTGGGTGAGCCTGCTTGCGGGAGCGTTCGGCGGTATCAGCACCTTCGCCTATCATCTGACGGTGGGTGGGTGGTTTGCTGCGCTTCTGATTTTCGTGCTCGTCGCGTTGGCTTGGTCGAGCGCCATCCGCCTTGCAGTAGTGTTCGCGGAGAGGTGCCAGTTCTCGCTTGCGCTTCTTTCAGTCCCGGTTGTGTGGGCGGCGATCGATACGTTGCTCATCCACCTATCACCTCATGGCAGTGCTGGAAGCATCGCCTATAGTCAGATGAACGCCCTGCCTGTCATTCAAGTGGCTAGCCTCGGTGGAATGCCCGCTATAACTTTTGTGGTATTGCTGGGCGGTAGTCTATTAGGTCTGTTGATCGGCAAGGGGCTCGAAACGGATCGTAAAGAAAAGCTGGTCGCAGGCATTGCAGCGATTTTTCTTATCGGCGCGACCCTCGCATTTGGCTTCATACGGCTCGACGGAACGGACCGCCCTTCCGGGCCGAACACCGTCCTTGTTGCAACGGATAGCGTCGATAGACGCCAGACAAGCTGGGGTGGGTTCCTGCAGGTCTATGGTGGAGCCATCGAACAGTCAGCCAAGCCAGGTTCGATAGTCGTATTGCCCGAAGCTGTCCTCGACCTGCCCGAAGCGCAAGCTGAAGTTGCCGGACGGGAGCTGGCCGAAAGAGCTTTCGAGACGCGTTCAACCATTGTCGTCGGCATGTCGGTCGAGGGAGTGGACGAGGCAACCGGAAGGGCATTGATCGCACAACCGGATGGCCGCTTTCATTGGTATATCAAGCAGCACCTCATTCCGGGTATCGAAGGTGCATTGACACCGGGCACGCAACCCCTTGTCGTCGCTTCCGCCACCACGAAGATCGGGGTCGCGATCTGCAAGGACATGCATTTTCCGACGCTGGGCCGCGAGTATGCGCAGCAGGGTGCCGAACTCATGTTGGTTCCGGCCAACGATTTCGAGGTCGATGACTGGCTGACTGCCCGAATGACGGTCCTGCGAGGGGTCGAGAGCGGTTTCTCGATAGCTCGCGCTGCGCGTGGTGGCGGCATCAGCTTTGTCAGTGATCGGTATGGAAGGGTGCTTGCCGAGCGACGGAGCGATGGCACGATGGGTGTTTTGGAAGCAGAAATCCCGCTCCGAAAGACCGCGTCGACGGTGTACACAGCCATTGGCGATTTGTTCGGATGGCTTTGTGCTCTTGGCTGGGTAATCTTGACCTTACTTCGCTACGGCTTGTTCGAAAGAGTTCTTGGACGCGTTCGATCCTAAAGCGCTGAAAGTCGGCTTGGGAAATTTTTGGATCTTAATGCAGACTGTCGCCAATCCACCCATGAGGAGTCACGCGCAGGCTGCTGCGGCGATCCTGAAAGCGGTCTTGCGGCTTTGCCCCGCTTCTGAAAAGCTCCTGCCCTTCAGCAAGCGCCCCTGATCCGAGAAACCCAGAGCCGAAAGGTCACAGCCTGTTTGGGATCAAATCAATTATACTTTTCAATCCCCTTGCGCGGCACTAGCCGGAAACGCTTGGTCGTGCCAATCGGCTTTGCCACGCGTCCGCGCTGTTCGATGAACACAGCGGTCACCCGGTCGCCGTTCTGCTGCACTTGCAGTTGGCCTTCATCAGTCCCCGCATAGTAAAACTGGCGAACGAAATAGCGGTTGGGACCTGCACGCCAGACAAGAATCGCTACGCCGCCTCGCTCTTCCTGCTGGTCAATCACGATTACTGACGGGCCAACACGCAGGAACGATACGCCGACCAGCCCCTCCTCCGATGGCCGCGCTGGATCGGCATAGACGAAATGCTCGGTTCTCTTTGATTGCCAGGTAATGTCATACGCCAGGAATGTAGGGCCTGCCGCCGCTGCAATCGGGCAGCTATAGGCAGTGATCGTCGCGCTGGCGTCGCCAGACATACGCAGTGTCGCGTTTGACGTATCCTCTGCCACGGAACAGCCCTGCGGCAAGCGCGGTGCGGCTTGGACAGCCGGACAAAACGCGAGCGCGATCCCCATGAATGCTGGACACATATGCAACAATTGACGGCAGACCATTGGCAACCTTCCTCAGACGCCGGGACCTCGCTCCCGTGCGGAATCGTAGATGTGACGCTCGGCTATCGATCATCAGGCCGCGGATGCAACGATCTGATCGGCTTCCCCTCTGCCGCACGAACATCATGGGATTTCATCGGGCCAGCACACTTCGAAGTGGTCGACATTCCAGAACAAGGCAATGTCGATCCCGGCTTCGGTTGCCATCACCAGAAAGTCGTGGCGTAATGCCGGGCAATCCTTGCGGAACGCGCGCGCCAGTGCGGAGCCCGCGCGCTTCACTTCGACGGGGGTGTCTGCCCTCAGGCTGGCGGACAGCTCGATATATGGGCTGTGGAGCAGATATCGGCCACCCGCCCCCGAAGTTTCAATCAACAGTGCCATCTGTGTATCGGCGTCGGGCACGGCTTGCACCGAAGGAGCGGTGTCCCAAGGGTTGGCGACAGCGATATTCGCATCCATGATCCGTCCGGCCCCGCCGGGCAGGATGTGCACAATAGAGACTTTATCCGGCGTGCTGTCGCCATCAAGATCTGCCTCAATCATCGGCGCAGAGTATTTCGGGTCTGCGATCAGCCGGGGCCTACCCTGCGCTGCTGGCGGCAGATCATCCTCCCCCAATTCCACCAATTCCGGCCCAAGATCGCCGATCGCGGTGCAATCAGGGTCATCGGCGGCAGCCGAAGCGAGGCTAAGGTATTCTACGTGCATTTCCGGGCTGACTGCATCGGGATCGATCCCCTCTGCCTGCAGCAGGCGCATGGCGGACTGGTAATAGTCTGCGGCCAAGCGGCAATCATCGGTTCCGCCGCCCGTGACCGACCAGATCACCCGCCAGCTTCCCGCAAATTTCAGCAGAAATTCACCGCCGTCATATTCCTGCCTAGACGGTTCCACCACGGCGTAGGCGTAGCGGGCCGTCTTGCCTTCGATGACTTTCAAGTAATGTACGATGAAGCGGATTTCCGATTTTGGCTCCGGGCGCAGCGCATCAAGGATGCGTGTGCGCTCTGCCGTGCCCGGCTTGGGCGTATGCACCTGCTGCGCCGCAGCAGGTGGCTGGCCGGTCATGGCGAACAAAGCCAACAGGAGCAGCGCCCGCTTCATGATCATCGCGCCTTGCCTGGTTTGCAGGGCAGCTTGCGTGCAAGGCTCGGCGGATCAAACTGTTCAGCCGACAAGTTAAGGGCGCAGATGATCTGCTGTGCCATCGCCTGCGTTTCGGGAATGCTGAAACGACCGCTGAGCCTGAGTTTTCCTTCCGTGATCGGCTCAACCAGTCGGGCTGAAATCAGCGTGGCGGAGCCGAGTGAAATGGTGATATCGGTATCCAGCAAGCGCAGCGTCTCGGCTTCGAGGCGCTTCGTGGCATCCGGCAGCAAGACAATATCCAGCACAGGAATGCCATTGGCGTCAAAATCTTGCGCCAGCATAGCAATGTCGCTGCGCACCAGCGCCAATTGCCCGAAGTATAGCGCGTTGGCATCAGGCTTGTTGCCATCGGGTGCCGCAGGCTGCGTTGAACCGGGATCGCCCCCCTGACGCGCAGCGTTGAGCGGCGCAACGGCAAGAACGAAGCTGGCAACAACTGCCTCCACATGATAGCGCGACGTTCGGCCGAACCGCCTGATAGGACGATCAAAATTCATTTCCCCAGCGTAGCCAGATGCGTTTCATTCGGCAATGGATGCCGGCAATCGGTTCTGGCCGGTTTTCGGGCGCTGGCGCTGACTGCCGGGCTGATCATCCTGCCTGCCCCGGCTCATGCGCAGGATTTTTTCAACGGCATGGTGGTCACCGATGAACAGGGTCTCGTGCTCGATCGCTGCCACTTGGGGGGCACGCGCTACCGGTTGATCGCGGCGGACGGCGCAGATGATCCATTGGCCCGGTTGCGCGGCCAAAAAGGCCTGATCCAGATTGAAGTGATCGCCCGTTACCGGGCCGATGGCGAAGCCCATGTGCTAGAAGTCCTGTCGGTTGAGAGCATTTCGGTCGGGCGATCTTGCCATCTGTTCGATGCTGTCGACGCTGCTTTTGACCCGGAACACGTGGCCGAGCGCGACATTACCGATCGATGGGAAGCGCTTGCTCTTGCCAGCGTTGCACCTGCCGATGTCGCGGTGATCGGCAGCGGCGACTATGCCTATCGCTTCGTGTTGCTACAGCCGCGCACGGGAAAGCCCGCGCCGGATACCGACTATGCCCTGTCGATCAGCAGGACGACGGGCTACGAACTGCCATTTGTGGCGGACGAGAAAAAGGTGTTTCAGGGACGAACGGACGGCGAGGGGCGCACGCCCGTATTCCGCTTGCCCGTCCGTCTTCCCGATGGAGCTTTCGACTTACGCGAACGGTTCGGCAGCGGGCCTTACGGCGAAACGTTCCACCTGACCGATCATCACGATAACGACCTGTTTAACATGCCGTATCTGATAATTACCTGCACCAACCCGCCGCGCTTTTTCTGGGGCTATACCTATCCAAACGGAGATACCGCCTACACGGCCAGCGATGGCCCGATCAACATTCAGCTGCGCGTGTTGGCTCATATCGATGACCCGCTGCCAACAGACTGTGATGACGGGCGAAGCGAAGATGGCGACGATACCGCCGCGCAGACCACCAGCGCAAATGGCGAAGTCGCAGCAGGAGACGAATGACAGTGCGCGCCCATCTGGTCCATATAGCCGCCTGTTCAGCATTGTTTGCGCCGGCGCCTCTGGGGGCGGAGCCAGTGCAAAGCCTCGCTGAGGTTGTCGAGGAGGTGTCGCAGACAGCGGCAGCCGGTGATAAGATTGGGCACTTGGCGGCCTACCGAAAACTCGCTGCCTTGTTGGCGGCTGATCCTGCGCAGCAGAACGCGCTTGGGCTTTTCGTTCAGGCGGATATGCAGCGCGAAATCGCGCGAGCAGCCTTTGACATCGGCAGCGGCGAGGCATGCACGGCGCTGAATCAGGGCAACGCTTACCTGAGCAAGGCACTTGCAATCCTGGCCCGGGCCCAAGAGGCAGGCGCCCCCGAAGCGCTGGACGGGCTGGCGCGTGAACTTGACGACGAGCGCCGCCGAATGGGCTGCATCCAATCTGGGCCTCCCGCTGACGTCGGTACGCCAGACGCATCGCTGGCCGGGCATTATTACCTGTCGGGGGTCATGGAAACCGGGTCGGAACTGCTGCTGAAGCCCGATGGACAGTTCGAATGGTACATCAGCTATGGGGCGGTGGATCAGGTGGCCAAGGGGCGCTGGGGACGTACCGCTGAGACTGTAACCCTTGCGACCGACGTCCCGCCCGCGGATGCGCCCTTGTTCCGTGCGGACGAAGTGTTCCCGTGGGACGCGGATGTGGAGCGTCAATTGCGCCGGTTCGAAAGGGCCGATCTCGAAGACTTGGTCGCCGCAAGGTGCCCTTGGAACATCGCAATGACCACGACGCTGTGGAGCTATGATCTCGAAATTCCAAAGCCCGTAACCGATGCGGAACTTGCAAAAGCAAGCGAGACCAAGCGCGCTGCCGAGGCCATCCGGGACGAGGCAAGCCGCATCTTCGCAAAAGCGGCCAGCGCGACAGCAACCGAGGATGATCGAGCCGCCGCCAGTGTAGCGATGGAGGCGTGGGGCAAGGCCCACTCCGACATGGCGCAGGCCCACCACGATGCCAATCTGCCTGAACCCGATATCGGCTCTCCGGCCGTGCCGCCAGAATGCCAGCTTCCCGCAGAGGAGAGCTATAAGCCCATTCCCGAATCCGAATGGCGTCGGGGCGTCGGTATCGTAGTCGGCGATCCGGCACGGGAGATGCGCCTGTCCGATGTTGAGGTCACGTTTGTGTTCGGCGATGGCCACCGCGAAACCGCCAAAACCCGCCGGGGCGGTATGGCCTTCGTGCCTGTGCGCAAAGGCGCGGCCGTCCAGCAGATCACGCTGGCTATGTCCGAACCCGTTTCACGAACCGAGACGCTTTCCATCGCACCGCTGATAGAAGGGATTCAAGCGGTGATGGTGGACACCCGGCAGATTGCCGAACCTCCTTTCGAGGTCATGCGTCTTGAGGTCCAGGGCAACGACCTGATCCCGGAAGACATGCCGCGCGGCCGCTATTCGCGCAATTGAGGCGGCAGCCACCCTCTGGTGCCGCACCCGGCGGCCGGTCGAGTGCGGCCGCGCCTGTCGATGCAAAGTGCGGTGCCGCCTTTGTAAAAGCTGTGCTCGCCGTCTGAAACCGTCACGCAGCCGATACAGACCCATGCCCGGCCTTTGTCGAAAGTAAAGGCGCCGTCATAGGTGGCCGGAATGACCACTCTCAGGCGGCGGTTGGCAAAGCCGAGCTTTTCACCAATCTTGACGCGCACCAGCCCGCTGTTGAATTCATCAGGGAAATTGTCGAACGTCGTGACAACCAGGGCGCGACCGTCACGCCGGACATAGGCATAGCCTCTCTCGCGAATGGCCATCGTCGCGAGCCCCCAGCCATCAAAATCGAGCTGCCTCAGAGCTTCCGCGCTCACCACATAGCTGCCATCTGCGGCGGGCCGTGCACAGTCCCCAAGGGGTTCAAATGTTCCTTCCCTGAGTGTCACGCATGACAGGCTCAAGGTATCTGAGTCCCGTTCCTGACTCGCGAGGCGAAGGTCGTGCTCGCGGATAAGGTGTGGGCGTTGGGATCCGGATGGATCATCGCCAAAGTTGTTGCTTGCCAAAGAAGGCTGATCATCTGCCGCTTGTGCCAGCGGCATTGCCAGCAAGCTTATGACCGATGCGCTCAGCAGCGCCCCTGATAAGCGGCGGCAAGACTTGGGCAAGCGACGCCTAATCCTGCGTCCCCCGGTTACAATCATCGGGTAGAACGACGCGCCCGATCACAGGGGATTGCCATCACGATCCAGCAGTTCAATCCGGTAGGAGCAGCCATAGAGCGTCTTGCCCGGATGGCTTGCCACGTTGGAGATCGACCGGGCAATGATGGTGCGCGTGCCGAAGCTTTCATCTTCGTTGGCCGGTTCCGTCACGTCTGCAAGCACGCGTTCTCCCATGAATTTGGTGAAGCCGGCGGCCGGATCATGATCGTCCGTGATTGACGGATTTGCTGCTCTCATCTGCGCAGCATCGTTTAACGCCTCCGGGCTAGCCGACACAGCTGCATCAGCCACGTCTTCGTCCGGACCAGCAAAGTCGGCATCATTGGTGATTTCTTCATCTGCCGCAAGCTCGCTCGGATCTGCAAGATCGAGAATGGCCAGAACCCCGCCAGAGGTAAACGCCACTCGTCTGGTCCACCAGCGCCCTGTTATCCATTCCGCCTCGGGGAGTTCGTATTCGGCCAGAAACGGGTTCTCGTTATCGATTTTCCGCCAGCCCCAGCTTTTTGCAAGATTGTCTTCGCCAACCGCGGCTAGCGCAAATGAATTGTAGGTGGGGGCGTCAATGTGGCAATTGACGGCATCGGTGATGCTGACATCCGAGGGATCAAATTCGACATCGTCGATTGCCATGGCGGGCATCGCCGGCAACGCCAGAGCAATGAAAAGCAAGCGAAACATGCTGTATGCTAGGCAGCAATTGCGAACTAGACAAGGCTTCGTTGGTCGAATGCCGGTCCCGCTGCGCATGTTCCGGGGGTGCTGAGCAGCCCGCCGGCATGCGGCAGCAGCCAGCAAGGGCTAGTATGTCGATGGTCCGATTGGAGCCGCGAATGAGCCTTGCTGTCTACAAAAGCGTTTGGGTGATGACCACCGCTATGATCTTGTGTTTTCACAGTATTCCTGCAGCGCAGACACAAACACCAACTGATGATGGGCACGCAGCGCGCTGCACCGATTCGGAAGCAGTCCCGGCAGCAGCGTGTTTTTCGGGATTTTACGTCGGGCAACCCGGGGACGACACCGCCCCCGTCCTTCATCTGCTTGAAGACGGCAGTTTCGAATGGTGGCAACGTGATCAGTCCGTCCCATCATTCTCGATCGGCGTGTGGGCAATAGAGGACGACCAGATTGTGCTGCAAACTGATGTTCCTCCAGCAGGTGTGCCGGCGTTCAGTCTGGATCGACAGGCCGAATGGTCAAGCTTTGATGAACAACGGCGGATCAACCGTGATTATGATGGATTGATCGCAGCGGCCGAAGCGCGCTGCCCGTTCGCACCCGTGGTCCTACCGGTCCAGACATTTGCTCCGCCCGAGCGACCGCGTCCTGGCCCGCTTGCCACCAGCGAGGCGCAACAGACCTTCAGGCGCTGGCAATTGGCCAAACAGGAGGCAGAGCTCGCTGCCCAGCGCGCTGTCGATGCGAGCGAGGAAATGGCTGCTACGCTCAATGAGCAGGCACGCGAAGCGTTATACAGGGCTGAACAACTCGAACACGAGGTAACCCTGTCATACCAGATCGCAGGTCTCGCGCATCCGCGAACCAGTCCGCCAGTTCTTCCAGAAACGTGCCGGATTGAGCGGCGTCCAGATGCCGACAATATCCCGCAGAGCGAATGGCGCAAAGGCATCGAGGTGCAGGTCTCCCATGACATATTCAAAAGCGGTGTGGGAGATGTCATCATCCGTCTCGAATTCGCGGATGGGCAAGTTCGCATCGGGAAAACGGACGAGCTTGGCGCTTTTTATGATCCGGGCATCCCCGGCAATGCCATCGTCAGAATCACCGCCGACCACGCCTTGCTCTCAGGGCGTCTGTCCATCCTGGAGACTGAGCCTTTCGAATTTGGTGTCGTTCACATATTGGCCGATAGCCGCCTGCTGGGGGGAGCGAGGTTTATCAGCTTGAAGCTGACGCGTGATGGTGCCGAACTGGTGTCGGATGAAGAAACACCGGTGCGCTATGTGCGCGAGTAACCAAGCGACCGGACTGGATCGGGCGCAGCCATGCACTGATCCAAGACAACTTTTCGGCGCCAGAAAAGCCGCAGTTCGCCAAACCACCCAGTTGCAGTCATCAGCGTGGCCAGTGCATGATCCTGAAAGCTGCACGACGGCTTTCAGCGAAAGCAGACGTTTAGTCTCGCAACTCTGAACGACCGGGTGTGGGTCGGCAGCCGACACTCAGCGCGATGTTCATTTAACTGATCTGGCTTTGAACCTGCGCCCAGTCGTGGAAACGCCTTGGCGGTGGATCACGAATGATCTGCCTTTCTGGTATGTTGTGTGATCCAACTGCCGCCATTGCAGCGCATCGGCCTGGATCATCGTTGTCCGAGGCTATGTAAAGGGTGCCAACATGGTCTGGAACGTTGATTAGCGCGAGACGCTCATTCCCGAGTGCTGCCCAGCACGGGACTCCTTTGATCTGAGCATAGCTTGCCGCATCCTCCATGCCCTCAGCAATGGCGAGCACGTTGCCTTCGAACTGTGGAGCCCAAGCGCCCTGTCCGGGTTTGCCGAGCATGAACTTGCCATCATGCCATGTTCCGTCGTCCGTCAGCCTGATCCGCTGGAGAGCCGTCAATTTGTGCCCAGTTCGGACAGCGACCAGCAACGCGGGCCGGAAGGTGGTTTCGGGCTTGCGGCCGAACGGGCACCTTGGATGAAAGCGTAAGTCGGGGAGATCGACTGACAGTCGCCTCGATCGAAGGTAGACTTCGCCGAGCGTTCCCCGGATTTCTATGCCCTGATCCCAGATCCTTCTGACATTGGGCGCAGTTCCTTCTGGACTGTAAGTCGGGGGAGGGGAGTGCAGGATCGGTCTGGTCCGACCGATTTCGCGCAGGACATCCTCGCTGCGGCAGCCCGCGAAACAATGAACCAGAATACCCCGCTCGCCCTGCCGGACAGAAAGGGAAGGGGTTCTGTCTGCGTGCGCGGGGCAGACGCACATCGCGTAGGAACCGTGCCAACGGCCCTTCAGTGCAGCAACGATGTCGATGGTCTCCTGGGTGGGTTTGAGCGCAATCAACATAAACCCGCTCCTCTCAGCTAAGCCTCACCATCTTTCCCCTTTGGATCGACCCGACCTTCTCCTGCACGGCTCGCGATGGCCAACGCCCCTTTCGTCTGTGCGATGCCAGATTGTACGCGATTGCCATGCGGCGCGTGTTCATTTAGAAAAGTAGGGCGATATCCGAACCACGCCGAAAGGTGTGGTCATGAAAAATCTTCTATTTTTCCTGGTTGCTTTGACGCCGACGCCATCGTCGGCGCGCGAAGCCATTCTCGACGTGTTTTCGCCAGAGGCAAAACCGGACTTCGCTGTGCTCGCCCCACAGTTGCGCGGGAAGGTCGATCTCGAGCAATCAGTGGAACCGCCTCCGGCTCTAGTGGATGCGTTTTCACCAGAGTTGAACGGCGACTTTGAGTTGATCCCGCACAGCTTCACGATCAATCCCTATGCCGCGCGTCCCGCTGTTCCTTCGTGGATGCGGGCAGGTGCATCATTCATGGGCCCTGCTTCTTCACCTTCCCGCCCTGTGCAGGATGACCCACTCTGCCAGTCCCGCAGCTTCTTCCCGCGATATGGTATCAGCAGGGATGCCCAGGCTCGCCGGACAGCCTATTTCAACCTGATCGTCGACGTCGCTTGTGCTGCCGGCGTGCCCGTTGTTCTGTTTGACGCCTTGCTGGCGCAGGAAAGCAGATATCGTCCCTTCGCCCGAAGCAGTGCCGGTGCGATGGGCATGGCGCAGCTGATGCCCGGTACGGCTCAGTATCTGCGTGTCAGCGATCCTTGGGATGTTCGGCAAAACCTTGTCGGCGGTGCGCGGTATCTGCGCGAGCAGCTGGATCGCTTCGGGACATGGGAGCTTGCACTGGCTGCCTACAATGCAGGCCCGGGACGCGTTGACCAGTTTGGCGGTATCCCGCCGTTTCGTGAGACCCGCAACTATGTGCGCACGATCATGGGTTCGATCGGCAATCCGAATTCGACCGGCGGCGTGTCGCTTGCCTCGGCAGCACTTCCCGCGCCCAATCCGTTTCGCCGGGTGATGCTTGCCTCGTTCGAAGGACGATCAGACGTTCCAGAACACTGAGAACCCAACGTGCCACGCATAGTACACACTGATCGCCAGGATGACGGGCGCGCCCTTGAGGTAGTTGAGCTGCCAGCGCAGCCAGAGCTTCGGGATGACCAGAGCTTTCTGGAGCCCCGTTTGGTGCGTGGGTCGCCATCTGCCACTGCGCCAGTCGTCGGCAGTCACTACTACCGCGAGCACTGCGCAGATCAGCGCCATCATTCCCACGCCGATGTAGAGCGATGTCCAAGCGATAAGGGCTTCCTGCTTCATGAGTCGGACCTAGTGCAGCGATGATCGAAGAGAGATACGCACTTTCGAAGCTCTTGTATCCCCCTGGCCGAATACTGCCTTTCTGCGGCCGAGCAGCGTGTGGCCGAGATTGAGTTCACCGCTGCGGGCGCGCCGCACCAGCGCCTGCATGTATGCATCGGGCGTCTTGCGGATTTGTCCGTTGGCCAAGTGATGCCCGGTGATCAGAGCGCACAGGAGTGCGACCCCTGTGCCCAGTGTCGCACTTGCCCGCGCGGCCGTAGCCTGGCCTATCTGGCAGACCCGAGCGACCTCGTGGAGCTCGGTCAGGCCCGGTCGGGTTCCAATTTCGACCATGCCGTCGATAAAGGGGAAGAGGGCAGGGGCTTCGGCCCAAACGAAACCCGATCGATGGATGCCGTAGACATCATGCGCGTCGGCCGAGACCTGCGCGTTCTGAAAAGCATCGGCTGTTTCTTGCTTCACCCTGTCGGCATCAGGTGTGGCTGGAATGTTATCAGGTTCTTGGCGGCAAACGCCCTCTGCCAAGCCGTATACAGATTCAAGAGCTTCTTCAGGGCTGTATTGATGGTGGTCATCCCGGCGCACCGTAGTGTCCCCGGAAGGTGTCAGCGACGAAATGTCGTCGAGCGATATGCGCTCTGACAACCGATCAAGCAGCCGGGTCGCGACCTCGGCGAGGCGGCCGAGCACTGCGATCGCGTCCATGGATCCTTTCCGCCTCTGGTATGTGCGCCGCGCCGCAGCGATCGCATCGAGCTTCGTTCTGGTCTTGTCAGCCCAGAGGTGGCCCTGCTCGAACGGCCGCAGCAGCCGGTACGCGCTGCTTGTTGCCCTTCGAATTTCATTGGGCAGTATCAGGTTTTGCGCGGCCAGGGCCTTCTCGGTGGCGGCCAGTTGTGTGAGGTAATCCTCAAGGAGGAGCAGCGGCGCCAGCGACCATCCTGATGCGTCGGAGCGATCCTCGCTGTCTCGTGACCCAAGAAATCGCTTGCCGTTGCCGGCGAGGCAATGGGGGATGATCAGGCCGTATTCGGCAAGGCGCCTGATGTTCTTGCGCGCGGCGGTCCACCCGATCCGGCATTTGAGATGGTCGTTCGAGGCGGCAATGAGCGGGCCGCAGCGGCTGTCCCAGTCGATATTCATGGCCGCGATGTTCGCGGCGGCATCGTAAAGATCGCGCCAGACGATTCTCGGAACATCGATCGTCACGGGCGGCATCCTCGCGAAGGTCTCGATGATGTCGAGCAGTTTGCGCCGACGCTGCCTGCCTGCGTTTTCGGTCCCGGTATGTCCGAACCCCCGCATCATCTTGCTGACGCGCGCTGCATGTCTAGCCCGATCTGCCGGGTCTTCCATGAAAGTGATCTTGGTCAGCTGGTCGGTCTCGAGCGTCCCCAGGTTTGGCAGACAGGCGCCGATCGCTGCTGGCCCTCCCCGGCGGCGGCTATTCACCTCCGAGGCTGCCTGATTTTTGACAATAGTCACCCCTTCGCTCCCTCAGTCCTGAGGTGCGGCACAGACAAAGAACATTGCCCGCAAAATTTGCGAAAAATGCTTGTAAGTTGTCAGGGAGCAGGTAGCTTGCCGGTGTCTCTCGCCACGCTTTGGCGCGGCAAATTACAGCTTCCTTCGAAAGGCCCGGGCGCTGCCCGGGTTTTTCATGTCTGCGTCGCTGACCTCCCTTTCATATGCACCAGCTGGTGCTGCGATCCCTGGCAGCGTTCGGGCGCGCTTCATCGCGCGCAGAAGCGCTTGTTTGCCATTCGGTCTGTTGCTAGAAAGCGAGGTGAACTTGGCGCTCTGGCAACAGGATGCGTTAAAGGGGGTCCCGTTGGCGCGGGGCCCCCTTTCAATTTCAGAGCATCATCGGTTGTCCTTCTGATGGTTCAGGCGATCTGAAGCTGAGCGTTGTCGCCACAATCGCTGCGATGACCGCTTCCCTGGACGAAAGATCATCCCTTTTCAGCTGGTCAATCATCTCGATCATGGCTGCTGGCAGCCAGATTTCGAGGGGGTGCAGACCGTCCTTGCGGCGCCTGCGTCTTTGCTCCGCTTTCCGGTTCCGGGCGCCTTCCGCTGCCGGCGCACCGTTAGCGGCTAGGTGTTCGTGACCAGTCACGCGCTCCATCATGAAGCGTTGTCGTCCTTCGTGACGAACGGATCATGCGTAGGCATGTTCAAATCCGCCGCCGTTATGCCGGTTCTCGAGTGACATATGGTGTTTCGCGATGGCGGTGGATGTCTTCTTCGCGATCGTTTCGCACAGGCTTTGACGGATAGTTTCGAATTGCCCCTCGCATGCTGCCAGCTCGCTCGGAAGGCGAGCAGCGAGCGCGACCGCTACCAGGGCAGTCGTCTCGCAGCATGGGTCTTCGTATGAGCTTGCGCTGTTGTAGCAGAGCAGAACGAGGCCGGCTCTGATTGGGTCAATCTCGAGGTGAACAAGGACCCTCTGGAATTCGTCTATTGTGAGGCTGCCGGCTTCGAGCCTTTCAAAAAAGCCTGCACGGCGGCTCCGTTTGAGGACTCCTTCGTCGGCCATCTTCCTGAGGCTCGTATGACGCAGCTGCATCTGTTCCTTGATCAGAGCAGCGTACATTCTGTTTACGCTATGGGCCTTTACTCCCAAGACCTCGGGCGTCCCCTTGCACATTCATGCCTCCGCCATGCCACACCATGCAATTTCATAGTGTGATCTTGCCAGCGGGAATTTTGCAAGTGGAAAATTCGCCCTGCGCAACGAGTAAGGCACAGAACACAAGGGTTTCTCGTACGCCGCAATGGACTTTCGTCTTGGCGTTCAGCTCCCCTTTCAGGCGTTCGACAGCCGCATTTTCCTTCGAATTGAGCCGCACGTAGATGCGGATGGGGCCGTCCACCGGGAGTTGAGCCACCAAGCCAGCTGCATGATCTTCCTTCGGTTCCTGATATCTCGCCAAGGCATAGAGAAGGACGTCTTTGAATTTTACGAAGCGGCCTCGTTCCAAGCTTAGCGAGGCTATGGCCTTTACGATCTGTTCGAAGGCCACATTGCTCACGGCGATTTCGTGCGCCACATGCGTGTTCTGCTCCACGTCCAACCACCTTCCTGTGTTTCCCGAAGGGTTGCCCCTTCGTCCGCTTCCGACACGGGTTCGAATCATTTTTCTGGCGGGCGGGAAGCCCCTGGTCAGAATTCCTGACCAGGGTGGTCGGAAATCACGACCGGGGTGGTCAGGAATCTCGACCGCCCCGGTCGGGAATCCAGACCGGGGTGGTTGCATATTCCGACCGGGCTGGCCGCGAATCGCAACCACCCTGGTTGCCAATTCCGGACCAGTCGCACGAATCGGCGTTCAGTTTCGAATCTAATGTTTGAGAAAAGGTGTCCCCCGGGAGGACTTTGGCTGTGGCGGTAGACGCCAGCATCCAACCGAAAGGGAAACCTCAATGACCACTCTCGATCTGAAGAATCGCAGCGGCACGCTTGCTGTTGCGATTGCGGCGCTCGCTGCCGCCAGCGTGTTCGGCGCTGATGCCGCAATGGCGGGAGCCGACTCGACCTTCAACACTGCTCTCGCCCGGTTCACCGGCTTCCTTGAAGGCTCCGGTGGCCGGATCATCACCGTGCTCTCGCTCGCCGGCGGGATCGTTGCGCTGGCGTCGGGCCGCTTTTCGCTGGGTCAGGTCGCAATCCCTGTGGGCGTCGGCGTCGGCGCCGGGACTGGCATTCCGATCGTCACCGCCTCGGTTACCGGCACGGTCTGAACGCTGCGCCCTCGCTTCATGATGGCAAGGCTACCGCAGTTCACCCTTCGGGCTGCCGCTCCTTGTCCTCCCTCTGGCGGAGTTGATCCTTGGACCAGTATTCGATCCCAAAACATCTCGACGATCCAGAACTGATCGGGTTCTGGACCCTCGATGAATTCCTGGTGATGGTCATACCCTTCACCTGGGGCATCCTCGCTCAGCACGTTGTCATCGGGCTTCTTTTGGCCCTGGCTGCGTGGTTCGGCTATCGCAAAGTCAAAGCTGGGCGTTCGATGCATTGGGTCCTGCATTTTGCCTATTGGCATTTGCCGGGAGAATTCTTCGGTCTGAAGGTCGCTCCGCCATCTCATCTTCGTGTGATGGCGGGCTGATATGGAAATCTCTTTTGCCCACGAGGCGTCTCAGCGGACCCTCAAGCAACGCAACCTGCTTGCGCTCATCTGTGTCGTGCTCGGCATTCTCGTGGTGGTCATGTTCACCGCGGCATCGACGCGGGACCGCGAGGTCGTGCTGCAGCCCATCTTGCCCAGCCAGATGACGCTGAGCTCTGCGGCGCTCACGCCCGAATATCTTGAGGCCGCGACGCGCGACACCGCGCAGCTCGCGCTCAACCGCTCGCCCGAAACACTCCAGTACTGGCTTGATAGCATCGTGGCCATTTCCGCTCCGGAGGCGCGCGGGGCTCTCAAGGCCAAGCTCCTGCGGATCGTGGCTGATCAGGAGGGGTCGCAGGTGACCCAGTTTGTCACGATCAACTGGATCCGCACCGATCCGGAAAACCTCACCAGCCAGGTCGGCGGCGTCCTTCATACCATCGTCGGATCCAAGGACGTGCGCCGCGAGCACAAGATCTTCGAATTTCACTGGACCTACACCGGCGTGTCGCTGCGCCTGAAGGGGTTTGGTGTCGTCGTTAAGAAGGAAGGACCGAACCAATGACCTTCTCTGTCTCGACGCTCTGCCTTGCCTCGGGCGCGCCGCTGCTTTTCCGCATCGACAGCCATCTTGTTCGAGGGTTTGGCGCTGCACTTTTCACTGTCGGCTTCGTCATGGCGGCCACGCCAGCTTTTGCTGACGAAAGCATCCTCGCCGTCGATAATGGAGAGGTTCGCTGCCGGGCATCCAAGGCCGACCTGACGCGCATTTCGCTGAAGGATGACCGGTTCGTATCGGTATCCCGCGTGCAAACTGGCGTCGAGGGCCAAGACTTCTCGATCGTCCATGAACCCACCCGCGGCGATATCTACATCTCGGTCCCCGAAGCTTATTCGAAGCCGAACATCTCCTTCTTCGGGACGACGCAAAAGGGCCTTGTCTACAAGTTCGACTGCCAGATTGGCGGTGACAGCGCCGTGCAGGTTTTCGTGGGCAACGCCGATATCGAAAATCCGTCCGCCAAACCTGAGGTCCTTACAGCATCAGGTTCGTTGCAGGATCGCGCTGTCGGGCTTGTCAGGGCGATGTTCGAACAGCGCCCCGTAACCGGCTTTGAGATCCGCGACGCGGCTCGTGCCCCGGTCAATGTCGGGGACATGAAGGTCCAGCTCATCACCGAGTACCGCAGCCCGACGATGACCGGGAAGGTCCTGCGCATCGAGAATACCAGCGCCTCACCGATCGCGCTTCGCGAAGAACTCATCGCCGGGGACGGTGCAATCGCCGTCACTATTTCCAACCCCAACCTCGCAAGCGGGCAGGCGACTGCTGCTTATGTGGTCGTGCCTGCAGGAAGGTAAGCCTCATGGATTTTCTTAAGCGCAAGCCCAAGGATCTGGATGGCGCCGAGGCCGATGGCCGCGATGCGGTCGATGAAACGGGCTCGATCATCGACAATGACAAGGCACAGAAGCGCCAGAGAATGCTGTTTTTCGGGCTGGGTGGTGTCGCGGTCGTGGCTTCGACCATGTATGTCTTGCGGACGGAAACCGCGGTCGAAGAGGCAACCAAGCCTGGGCATGAGACCGAGGTGTCAACCGATGCCCTGATGAACCGACAGCGCGTCGATCAGGAATGGATGGCCATCTACGAGGGTCAGGTTAACTCCCAGGATCAGCGTCTCAAGGGCGTCGAGGCGCAGGCTGGTCAGGTTGCGCAATTGCAGAGCGAGATTCAGGCATTGCGCGGTGAAAATGCCGCGATGGCGCGCGACGGGCAGCAGGTGCTCGAGGCCTATGAGCGTGAGAACCAGCAACTGCGCCAGCAGGTCACCAGGGGCACCCCCCGCCCGACTGCCCCCGGGCCGGTCGCGGCTGCCCGTGAGATGGGCGTGCCTTCGCCGGCTGCGTCCGGCGCACCTTCCGCCACATTGCCCCGCCGCGGCAACGATGTGCAGATGGTGTCTTTCGCGCAAGCGGGCGGGACGGGCTCGCGCATTGATCCGGCCAAGGCCCCTGCGGTTTACACCGACTCGCCGAACTACCTCCCGCCCAACTCGATCGCGAATGCCACCGTGGTGGTCGGCGTTGATGCCACGACCAATACCCGCAGCCAGAGTGACCCTCTTCCGGTTCTTCTGCGTATCACGGGGCCGGCGCGCTCGGTCTATGGTGACGGTAAGCTGCTCGCGACCCGTGTGCAGGGCTGCATGGTCAATGGTGCGGCTTACGGCGATCTCTCCAGCGAGAAGGTCTATGTGAAGCTGCAGCGCATGACCTGCGCGCAGCCCGGCGGGCGCTTTGCGGTGTCCGAGGTCAAGGGCTTCATTGCCTTCGGCGGCAAAGTCGGCGTTCGCGGACGGGTTGTCAGCCGTGAAGGATCGCTGACCACGCAAGCGTTTCTCGCAGGGCTGGTGAGCGGGGTGGGCAACGCCTTTCAGGGTGCCAACCAGATCCCCCGGATTTCCCAGGATCCCGTGCTCCCGTCAGCTTCCGATGTCGGCATTCAGGCTATTGGCGGCGGCGCGGCCAACGCTGGGAACACGCTCTCCGACTATCTGATCGAACGGGCCGAGCAATATCAGCCGGTCGTCGAGATGCCCACCGGTGCTGCGGTCGAGGTCGTGTTCCTCGACGGCACCTTCATCAGGAATTGAGGCCCGTCATGGAATTCAAATGGACCACATGGAAGGTGGCAGGGGCCGCCCTCGCGCTCACTGGCTCCCTCGCTGCAATTGCAGCAGCCGCTCATGCCGCGGCGGCAGACGACGCTGCGACGATCAAGGCAGCGCTGGTCAAACGTCTCCCCAAGACCGAGATCACCATGATCGACTGCGACAAGATCGAGGGCGTTTGCGAAGTTCAGGCACGCCAGAACCTCTTCTACATCGACCGCTCGGCGCGCTATCTCATCATTGGCCGTGTCTACGACATGGAGACCAAGCAGGATCTCACAGCTGCCCGGTTGCTCGAGATGAACCCGGACATGCTGGTTGGGGCGGGGGGCGCTGGCGAGAGTCAGGACGGCGCGGCCGAACCAACACAGGCACGTCAGGCAGGGGCGGGCGACGCGGGGCCACTGCCACGGATCGATCCTGCAGCGCTCGCAGCTCTGCCCTCGAGCGGCAGCGTTGTGATGGGCAAGGGTGGCCGGACGCTCACCGTCTTCAGCGATTTCCGGTGCGGGTATTGCAAACGCCTCCACGAAACCCTCGCGACGCTCGACGTTAAGGTCGTTGAGCGCCCGATTTCGGTTCTCGGCACCCGTCCAATCTCAGAGGCGGTCATCTGTGCGAGCGACAAGCGCCGCGCGGTTAATGAAGCCTATGACGGAGGCGCGATCACGAGCGGTCGGCGCTGCGACACCTCGGGCCTCGATGCCAATGAGGCCTTTGCGAGGAAGCATGGCTTCACCGGCACCCCGGTCATTGTGCGCGACGATGGCGCTGTCCTTCACGGCTTCCGCCCTCGCGAGTTCCTCGAAACCTGGCTGAAGGAGAAGGTGTCATGAACACCAAAGGCGCAATGGCAATCGCGGCGGTGACGTTCTCCCTGTCGGCCTGTACGACGCTCGGTACCAATGTCAGCGGCAAGTTTCGCTGTGAGGCTGCAGACGGTATCTGCGCGCCTTCGCTGGTGATCGATGACAGCGCAATTGCGCGGATCGAGGAAACGACCTCGGCGGATCTTCTGAACCCTGCAGGCCCGTTCCGGATGGACGACGGGATCTCCGCGCCTGTGCGGGGCCAGTCGCTCGGTTCGGAAGCACTCGTTGCGCGTTCATCGCCGAGTTACGAGCTGTCTGTCGTGTTTCCGGGCTACACGGATGCCGCAGGCACAGCCCATGCCCGCATCGCGTTGCCAGTTAAGGCGATGCTCCCGGGCCGGGGCGATGCTCTCGAGACAATTGCGCTACGAGGTGCAAAGCCTGCGCGTGCTCAGGGGCTGTTGGCGGCCGCCGAGAGCGCACCGCAATTCATGGCGATTGCCCCTGGCATCTTGGATGACGGTCAGCCGGGTTCTGTGGGCGCTGAGACTGCCATGGCGTCCAATCTTCCAGAGACCCCAGCGCCGATACATCAGGCCCCAGCCCAGCAAGCGGCTTCCCAGCCTGCCAACCCGATCGCTGAGATCGAGGCGAAGGTCTCCGAGCGCCTCGCATCACAGCAGCGATTGCCGAGGCGCGAGGCTGCCTCATTCCCTGCAACGCCGGAGTAATGCGCCATGCTGCAGGCCCTCACCAACATCATCGATCTGGTAACCGGCGATGCTCGCAAGCCTGAGCAGAACGCCCGGCCTGCCAGCGTGCCAATGCTGTCGCATTTTCTCGGATATCGCTCGTTCGATGAGGAGAAGCGCATCTTTCATCAGGTCCGCTCGAAGGGTTTCATCATCGAGCTCGCCCCGCTTGTCGGCGCAAACGACCGGGTCAATGACGTGATCGGGTCGCTCTTCTCCGACATTCTTCTGCCCGGCACGAAGTTCTCGGTCACGAACTATTCGAGCCCGCGCGTTGCCGAGAAACTGCAGACCTGGGCGTTGCCGCGCTACAAGGCTTCGGGGGTTTTCCAGACGCTTGCCCGCCACCGCGTCGACAAGTTGCGCAATGGAGCATGGTCCACGCTTGCCAGCGATGGCCCGTTCTTTGTGCGGAGCTTTCGCGTGTTGCTGGCAGTCGGGATAAGTGATGGTTCGGGCCTTTCGACCGATGACCTCCTGACCATGCGTGAGGGAATCATTTCTGCCCTCGATTCCATCGATGTCCCGGTCAAGGAATTCGCTCCGACCGACCTCATCCGCTTCTTCGATGAGATCCTCGCCCCGTCCACGGGCGCTGGCGATGAAGTGCCGGGATACAACCGGTTCGATCCCATCAATGAGCAATGTATCAGGCGGGATCTCGTCACCCATGTCGGGCGTGACCGCCTCGTGCTTGAGGCACAGTCGTTGCGGCCAACCGGCTCATCAGTCGATGGCGTGCCCGAGTTGAAGGACTACGTGCCTGAGCGCTTCGATGTGCGCACCATGGCGGTGCGCAATTTTCCGGATCGCTGGGCACCCTGGGATAGCCAGAAGGTGATTGGGGACATCTTCAACCCCAAGCTCTCTCTGCCTTGTCCCGTCTTGCAGACGGCTTGTGGGGTGATCCCCAACCAGGAGTCTTCTGAAGCGAAGGCCGGCTACAAGTTCGTGCGCACAAGCTCGCTTGCGGAAGGCAAGGGCGTGAAGCTTGTGCCCAAGTTGCGTACCGAAGCGGCTGAGTGGCAGTTCGTGGCCGACCGGGTCAAGCAGGGCGAGAAGCTCGTGTCCTGCTACTACGCTGTCACGATCATTGCGCCGAAGGGCCGGGGCGAGCCCTGCGAGCGCACGCTGAAGGCTCTCTACAAGGCGAGCGGGTGGGATCTGATTGACGAGACCCATATCCAGCTTCCCGCCTTCATGGCACACTTTCCGCTGCTGCTGGCTGACGGGCTCGATAGCGACCTCAAGCGGATGAAGCGCATGCGCACCATGCGCTCGGCGAACCTTGCCGCGATTGCGCCGATCCAGGGCGAATACATCGGCGGTAACATCCCGCACCTGCTCTTCATAGGACGCCGGGGGCAGCCGCAATTCTGGTCACCCTTCCAGAACAGTGCCGGCAACCACAATGTCGCGATCTCGGGCAAGTCCGGCTCGGGCAAGTCGGTGCTCCTACAGGACCTCACGGCAAGTTTTGCAGGGGTGGGAGCCAAGACCATCGTGATCGATGACGGCCGCAGCTTCGAGCATATGGCCAAGGCGCTGGGCGGGACCTTCACCGAGTTCAAGCTGTCTTCGGGCATTTCGATCAACCCGTTTCGCATGATCGACGAGACCCTTGCCGAAGGGGACGACGACTATCTGGTCGACTGCCTTGCGATGCTCAAATCCATCGTGTCGCAGATGGCGCGCAACGAGACCCGGCTCAATGACACCGAACGCGGGCTTATCGACCAGGCGGTCAATCTTGTGTGGGACACCCATGGGCGGGACGGCACAATCGATCACGTGATGCAGGCCCTCAAGGGCCACGAGCATCCCTTCGCCTATGATCTGGCGACCTCGCTGCTGCCGTTCGCGGCCAAGGGCACCTACGGGAAGTTCTTCCTTGGCGATGCCAACCTTGATCTGTCGGCCGATCTTACCGTGTTCGAGCTCTCGGACCTTGCGACCCGGGTGGAGCTGCGCGGTGTCGTGTTGACCTCGATCATGTTCATTGCCTCGCAGGTTATGCGCCGGATGGACCGCGCGATCCCGAAACCGCTGATCATCGATGAAGCCTGGCAGATGCTGAAGGGCGGGGCGATGGCCGACTTCGTCGAGACCTATTCGCGCACCTGCCGCAAATATGGCGGCGCGCTGATCACCGCGACGCAGTCGATTCACGATTACTACAAGTCCGAAGGCTCGCGGGCCGCCCTCGAAAACTCCGACTGGTTCCTCATCCTCCAGCAGAAGGGCGAGACCATCTCGGATTTCCGCAATTCGGACCGCTTCGAGATGGACAACATGACCGAGGCTTTGCTTCGGTCGCTGAAGCGCAATGGCACCGACTATTCGGACATATTCATCCGGGGGCCAGAGACCGAATGCGTCGCTCGGCTCGTCCTCGACCGGTTCTCAGGCACGCTCTATTCATCGAGCCCGCATGTCTTCGCTCAGATCGAGGACTATGTGCATCGTGGCTACCGGATGCCCGAAGCGATCGAGGCGGTGGCTTTCCCTGAAGATCATCGAGAGCCTGAAGGACTTCCGATGAGGGAGGCTGCGGAATGAGCACGCCTTCTCGTCCTTTGGTCCGTTCCAGGGCCCGCCGCTCGGCCGCAGCGCGCCGCAAGCAGGCCGCTCAGGATCTTCTCGTTATCGCCCTTCGGCTCAGCGGTTGGCTTGCCACCAGCGCGCTTGCGACCCTCGGCATCGCCACCCTGTTCTTCCTTGTCCTTGGCGGCTTCACTCTCGATGGCCTGATGCTCCAGCTGGACAATCTCGCGTCGCGCTTCGTTGCAGCAGACGCTTCGAGACGCGGCCAGTTCGCGGCCATCAGCTTCGGCGTCATGCTCACAGGCTTTGTGCTGATCGCCTTCTTCCGCCGCGCGAGCCTGATTTCAGCCTTCTTTGTAGCCGGAGATGACCAATGACGGACCTTTTCGACCATATGGCTGCGCCTGCCACACCCGCGTCGGCAAAGGCCTCGCAGGTCAAACCTCGCGGTCGCTTTGCCGCGCTGTCGGCTCGCGAAATCCTCCTGTTCGCTGGCGCTGCGACGACCTTTGTCTGGGGGGCCTGGGTCACCAAGAGTGTTGCCGCACAGGGGTCAGGGCAGCAGGAATTCGTCCAGCTTCAGCTGCAGGGCATCATCGGGGAGTATCTCCAGGCACAGGCACGCTCGAATGCCGACGAGCAGACCGCCGCCCGGCAAACCGCTGTCTTCATGGCAGCGCTGGATGAGACGGTCTCCGGCCTGTCGAAGTCCGGGAAAGTCGTGCTCGTTCACGAGGCGATCGTAGGGGGCGAAGTTCCCGACGTTACGCAGAGCGTGAAGACTGCCGTTTACGCAAAGGTTCCGCGTCCCCAACCGGCGCAGGCGCAATCTTCCCAGTCGCTGGGGGCTGCTCCTCAGGGTCAGGCGGCCCGCGTTGAACAGGAGATGCAGGCCTTTATGGCTGCCAATCAGGGACGTCAGCGCGATGGCAAACCCTGATCAGTTCCTTCGTTCGGCTCAGCGCAAGGGGTTTGCTCGGCTTTTGTCGGACGGCGAGCCTCCTGCGACGACAGGCAGGACCAGACGCCTTTCGACCGGCGGCAGGCTTATGGCGATCGCTGCTATCTGTCTCGTTGCAGGTGCCCTCAGCGCAGCTTCGAAGTGGAGCGAGAACCACGCGCTGATGATCAACGTGACGGACTCGCTCCCGAACTGGGCGTTCGTGGTCGAAGCCAGGCGTTTTCCGGTGCGCGGGGACTATGTGGTTTTCCATCCCGGTCATGATCCCATTACGGTCAAGTATTTTGGGGCGAAGCCGGCGGCTTTCACCAAGATCGCTCTTGGTCTGCCAGGCGACACGGTGACGCGCATCGGCAATGATGTGCACGTCAACGGGAAGCGCGTGGCGACGATCAAACCTATGACGAAGCGAGGCGATCCTCTTGCCGCTGGCCCGCTTGGAGTTGTGCCGGAAGGCTGCATTTTTGCAGGCACTCCGCACAAGGACGGGTTCGACAGCCGCTATGCGCATATCGGCTTTGTGTGCCGCGACCGGCTTGTCGGCACCGGGCAGCCAATCCTGTGAGGGTCGCTTTCTCCTTCCTCGTTGCTGGCGGACTTGCGGTGTCAGCGACCGCCTCGAGCGGCGGGGCAGTGTCGGGGCAAAGCGTCGATCACGGGCAAATAGGCCAGACATGGTCCATTGCTGAGCCAGATCTCCTGAGCGTTATCAAGGCGCGGCTCGACCATGCGGCTGCCACTGGAAAACTCGATCAGATGAATCGTCAGTTCGCCGAGAAGGTGAAGGCGAGGGTGATGCGCCCGGTCCCGGTCTCCGGGATTTCGCCTGCGGAAGAGACCCGGAGTTGGGAGTTCGATCCGTCGATCCGGATCGACAAGGACATCCGTGATCACAAGGGGAACCTGATTGCTGTGGCGGGTCAGCGCGTCAATCCGCTTACCGCCGCTGCGCTTAGCAAGAAACTTCTCTTCGTTGATGGTGACGATCCGGCAGAAGTCGAATGGGCGATGAAGCACGGCGGCGATGCGCGCGCCAAGATCATCTTCGTTGATGGCTCTCCGTTCGAGCTGATGAAGGCTCACCAACGCCGGTTCTACTTTGACCAGGACGGCCGTCTTACCAGCTATTTCGGGATACGCCGGACCCCGGCGCTGGTCGAGCAGCGCGGCGACGTCCTCATAGTCACTGAGCAAGCCATTGCGCGCAAGGGGAGGGGGGCATGAACTCCTGGCGCAATCTGGTTCCGGCTCCCCTTGCTGCACCCGAAACGCGCGCGCTCAAGGCGGCACGTTTGCGCACGATGGCGGGTCTCTTTCTGGTCGCTGCCCTCGTCGTCTCGTTCGGGGCACTTCGGGCGCTTACCGGCATATTTGCTGTCGCACTGTTCGCAGGCGCTACGACCTTCGCCCTGCTTCAGGGGTTCCTTTGGGTCCGGGCCAAGAATGCGGCGGATGATGCCTGGCTGATGAGGGAGAGAGACGATGCGCTCTAGGCTCCTTGCGCTCCTCCTGGGTTTTGCGTCCCTGTTCATGGCGGCATCCGTGCTGGCTCCCCCGGTTCTGGCTCAGGGTCTTCCCAGCGGGCCTGGTCGGTGCTCAGGCAGTTTCGTCAATCCGGTGACCGATGTGTGCTGGGGCTGCATGTTCCCCTTGTCGCTGGGCTCGCTCAAGATCTGGCCATCATCGCGTGCCGACACCGACAATCCGGATCTTCCGATCTGCGCCTGCGGCACGCCGGTGCCGCGCATCGGCCTTGCGATCGGGTTCTGGGAACCGGTCCGGCTGATTGATGTCTCGACCAAGCCTTGGTGCTTTCCGAACCTTGGCGGGATCAAGCTCGACCCCGGTTTTCCGATCGGTAACGGTTACGCCTCGGACGGCGCGCAGCTAGGGGGCCAGTCTCAGCGCACCGCCAAATACCACGTGCACTATTACATCTACCCGCTTCTGTATTGGCTCGAAGTGGTGACCGATTTCCTGTGTCTCGAGGCGAGCTCGTTCGACGTTGCCTATATGAGCGAGATCGATCCGCTTTGGCAGGACGACGAGCTAGCATCTCTCCTCAATCCCGAGGCAGCGCTTTTCACCTCAGTCATCGCGCAGGCCGCCTGCTCAGCCGATTGCATCTCGGCCAGCGCAAGATTGCCTATGGATGAGCTGTTCTGGTGCTCTGGTTGCCAGGGTTCGATGTATCCGATGAACGGCAATGTTGGAGCCAATATCGGCATCAAGCAGTCATCGCGGCTCGCGGCTGAGCGCATGGTCTACAAGCTCCACCGTCAGGGTCTCGCTTGGGGCACCAGCGGATCGAAAGCGCTGTGTTCCAAGTACATCATGCCGATCCTCAAGAAGAGCCAGTACCGGATGCAGCAGGTAAATCCGACGCCCATGGTGAGTGGCCGCGAAGCCTGTTCTCCGATTGGAGCGACTACGATCTTGCCCAAATCTGGGCAGGTCTATCCCGTCAAAGGCGAGGATGTCGGCTTCCTCCTCTGGCGCAAACGCAATTGTTGCATGCTGTGAGGTCGCGCCAATGAATCGCAGAGGACTCTTCCCCGCTCTCGCCGCCAGCCTGCTGCTTGGTGTGACCGCCGTCGTCGCTCAGGATTTGACGGACTTTGATCCCAAAGCGATCGAGGCGCGGGCCGATACATTCAAGGCCGACGCCCAAGCGCTCTTCGACTATGCTACCGCCAACGCGCAAACCCAAGGCGAAGAGGCGCAGACGGTTGTCGCGCAAGGCTATGAGGCAGCCGGCGGCCTCAATGTCTCGCAGATCGCCGGGAAAGATGGCCCCGTCGACTTCGACGAAATGGTGGCTGGCGCCAAGGCCGGCATGGCTCGCCCGAAGGGTGCGCCGCTGTTCGTGGCATTCGCGAGCCTGTCGATGCCCGAAGAGGCGCTCGCACAGATGATCGCTGACACGACCAGGGCAGGCGGCGTTGTCGTTTTCCGCGGCTTCTCCACCGGAAATCGGCAGACCTTCATCAGTGGTATCCGAAAGGTTGTCGACCAGTCTGGCGCAAGCAATGTGGCAATCGATCCCCGGCTGTTTCGATCCTTTGGTGTCGACCGAGTTCCCACCTATGTGGCTCTCGCGACCGATTTCGAGCCCTGCGATCAGCTCGATTGTGGGACCGCGCCGCCGCCGCATGATCGCATCTCAGGCAATACCAGTGTGGCTTATGTGCTCGAGACCTTCGCCGGGGCAAACGGGCCGGGCGCGCCAGTTGCCCGTCTCGCTCTTGCCAATCTGAGGGGGAAAAGGTGAATGGCCTGCGCATCCTTGCTGTCTCCCTTGCGCTTGCGCCATGCGGTCATCTTGCGCACGCCCAGATGGCGGCCAGTGATGCGAGGGTAGAAGGCGAAGCAATCGCAAAGGGTGTCCGTGACACCACGTCATCGGGCATTCTTGGCAATGGTTCGGCGGCAAACGTCCCCGGCTTCCAGGGCACTGATGTTCCTTCGCGCGATTATGTCGACGATCCTGTCGGGCTGACGGCGGCGGGAGAAGCGCAGCGGTATCGCGATGAGTACCGCGTGATCGTCGATCCCTACAGGACCCGGTTCGATTCCGACACTGTCGACCTGTCTGCCGGTCGCCTGATTGAAGCTGACCCCGACGCATATCTAGGCGCTGGTGGTGGGCCCGGAGGAGCAGCAGGAGCCTGCAACCCCTTGCCTCCGGGAGGGACGGGCACCACGACTTATCTCGAAAGCTGCAATGCCGGCTCGCAGCCCTTTGCGGAGGCGCGCAGCTGTAATGCGTCGTTGCAGATCCAGACCGAGGGACGGCGCACCTGGGAGTATTCTTGCGAAACCGAAGAGTTTGCTGATCGCAATGAGATGTGTCCGATGCTTGCCCAAGCGCAGGGCTCCAGCTCATGCACGCTCGAGCGCACCGTTAGGGTAGGGCAAAGATGTCTGCAGTGGGTGCAAGAGGAATTCGGTCGCAGGTGGTGTTCTGAGCCAGGCGAGCCAATCTTCCGCCAGGTCTGGCAATGCCCGTCTCGGCTTGGTGGCGTACCGGGCGGGATTGAACGCAACACCTCGCGGATCATTGGCGAGACCGTCGACGAGGCCGCCTGCCAGAGCGCCACGAATGGTGCCACCTGCACGCTTGCAAGCGAGGTCTGCACTGCGCCCGGAGAGACGCGGGTCGTCAATGGTCTTTCGGTGACGCGCAGCTGCTGGGAGTGGCAGCGTACCTATCAGTGTGAAGGGGTGGCTCCTGCCAATGACTGTGGTGCCCTTGAGGCGCGTGGCGATTGCAGGTTCAGCCATGACGAGTGCCTGAGCTTTGACGCAGATGGTGTGACCTGCAACGTCCATGATCGCTGGTATCAGTGCGCCATTCCCGGCGCGGGATCGCAGCCGCCGCCCGCCTATGTGTGTGCAGGGGATCTCTATTGCATCAATGGGGAATGCACTCAGGTCGAGCGCGAGGCATCACCTGAGTTCAAGGACGCCATGGTCGCCATGAACGTCATGGGCGAGCTGCGGGACGGGTTTGATCCTGATCGGCTGAAGATCTTCAGCGGCGAGCATTTGCGCTGCACCCGCAAGGTCTTTGGCCTTTCGAACTGCTGCAGCGGCAAGGGCGTGCCGCTTCTCACGCCGTTCCTGTGCGACCGCGAGGACCGTGAAGTCGACAAGCGGGATGATGCAGGCCTGTGCCGCTTTATCGGGACCTATTGCTCATCCCGCGTGCTCGGTGTCTGCGTGACCCGCAAGCAGTCATACTGCTGCTACGGCAGTAAGCTCGTCCGTATTCTGAATGAACAGGGCAAGGCCCAGCTTGGGATGCGGTGGGGGACGCCGCAGCGCCCTGACTGCGAGGGCTTCCTGATCGCCCAGTTCCAGCAGCTTGACTTGAGCCGCATGGATTTTCGGGAAGTGTATGCCGAGTTCGTTGATGCGGCAAAGCTGCCTGACGAGATCGATATGTCGATCCAGATCCAGCAGAAAATTCAGAACTATTACAATACGAACGGTGGGACCTGACCCATGAGCGGTGCTGATATTCTTGCCTTCCCGCATAGCGAGCCGTTTCCGCCCGCGCAGGTGCTCGATCTCGCGGTCAGTGTCGCCATTGGTCGTGATCTGGCGCGCAGCGAGACCGAGATGTTCGCGCTCATCAAAGACTGGTTCTTGCGGCCTGCGACGGTCGGTGAACTCGCAGCATCGATCAAGCGTCTTCTTGATCGCGGCTCCATCACTCGGATGAGTGATGGTGATTTCGACTTCTGCCTCACGCCAGCAGGTGTGGAGGCGACCACCACCCTGTCGGGGGGATGATCCGGATGATCGACCGGGGCCGCGGTTATTTCAAGACTGCTTTCCTCTTGCAGATGCTCGACCTTGAAAAAGGAAAATGCCCATGACGAGATTAGCGCTCCTGAGCCTTGCGGCAGCCCTCGGGGCGGCGGCTGTCCCCTTGCTCGCCCAGCCACCGGCTGATGCCAATCGCGATGCGTTCTACTGCGACGAGCGCAAGCTTGGGAGCTGGTTTTACTGCAACTCGGAGGAAGCCAAGCGCAAGGCACGCGAGAGGGCAAGGCCCGCATCGCCAGCCATTCCTGCGACCGAGCGCATGGCTCAGATTACGGCGCAGCTGGATGAGCTCAAGGCACGTGCCATTCTTGAGCCAACGTCCGAAAACATCGTCAGCTACATCCGGTTTCAGCGTGAGCAGCTCGACCGTGCTTCGACATTCGCGGATGTGTGGGGCCGCTCGATCTGGCAGAATCCCGATCTCGACTATACGCTCGAACGGCCTGTTTCAACCCTGGCAAAACAGACCTGGGCAGAGGATCGCAAAGCCCAGCGTGAAGGCTCAATGGCAGCGCTCACCGAGCGCTACGGGGTCTTCTATTTCTACTCCTCGTCCTGCTCGGCTTGCCGAACCTTTTCGCCGGTAATGCGGGCGCTTTCCGACACATACGGGCTCGAGGTGCTCGCGGTCTCGATGGATGGCGGGCCCAACGAAGCGTTCCCCAATTATGTCGTCGATAGCGGCCAGTACCAGCGCATGGGTCTGCAAGGTGGAGCTGTGCCGGCCCTGGTCCTTTTCGACACCCAGACACGCAAGCCAATTCCGATCGGCTACGGCGTGATGGCAGCCGACGATGTGATGCAGCGCATTTTCTACCTCACCCAGATCGAGCCCGGGAGTGACTACTGATGGCACGCCAGACCAAGCGCGGCGTTGCCGCCCGCCTCTTCCGCTCGTCGGGGACGGCCCTTGCCGTGCTTGCCGCAGCGAGTTTCGCTGCTGCCCCCGTCAGTGCCAATGTCGGCTCGGAGCTCAATAGCTTCTTTGACGATATGGGCGCCGCCGCCAATGCCACCGGCCCCGTCGCCTATCAGGGCCAGTCGGCAGGCTATTACTCGGGGGGCAACATCTGGACCCGCTTTCCGCAAAAGAACGTGAACCCGGTCAATCTCCAGCTGCCCGGGGTCAAGGCTGGGTGCGGAGGCATCGACGTCTTCTCCGGCAGCTTTTCCTTCATCAACACCGATGAGATCGTGGCGATGCTGAAAGCGACGGCCAACAACGCGCTGGGCTTTGCCTTCCAGCTCGCGATCAAGTCGATCAGCCCTCAGATCGCCTCGACCATCGAGGAGATGGCACAGAAGGTTCAGCAGATGAACCAGTTCAACATGAACAGCTGCGAGGTGGCGCAGAATCTGGTCGGCGGCTTGTGGGGCAAGTCCGATCGGATGTCCTCGGAGATTTGCAAGTCGGTTGGCAACAGCCAGGGGCTGTTCTCCGATTGGGCCAAGAGCCGCCATGAATGCGGGACCGGGGGGCAGCGAGCCTCGACGATCGCGGCCAACAGCGATCCCGACATTCCTGCACAGAGTTACAACTTCACCTGGGAGATGCTCAAGCAAAGCTACCCCAGTTTCTCGACTGAGTTTCGTGAGTACCTCATGACCTTCGTCGGAACGGTGATCTTCTACCAGGATGGCGATGCCAGTGGCAAACGCGGGTTCCAGTTCGTGGGGCAGGGCGACCGCGCCCTTCTGACCGCGCTTCTGGACGGCACCAGCTCGGTCACGATGCTGAACTGCGATACCAACGACAAGTGCCTCAACCCGACCACGCAGGCCATGTCGATTTCGTCATCGCAGGCGTTGAAACCCAGGGTCCGGGCGATGATCGAGAGCATGAACGCGAAGGTTCGAAGCAATGCCGCGCTCACAAGTGACGAGATCGGTTTGCTCGGGGCGACCACGATACCGCTCTACAAGATCATGACGGTCAACGCTGCCGCAACCCTTGGCGGCATGACCAGCAACGACATGAATGACCTCGCCGAAATCGTGGCTATGGATCTCCTCGATGCGCTTGCGCAGCAATATTATGGCTATGCCTCGCGCGGGGTAGGGACCTTCCAGAACGCCAATGAAGAAGCTCTTTCGCAGTGGCGCGATCAGATCAATTCGGTGCGACAGGTCCTCGACACATACTCTCAAGGCATGAAGCTGCGCCTCGACCGGACCCAGCATGTGGTTCAGCGCGCGGTGTTTCTTGAGGGCACGCTCAGGAACAATTTGTCGCCGCAGATGTCGGCCGCGCTGTCATTCAGCACGTCGCTTTCGCGTCAGGGCATCCAGTAAGGACCGCGTGCCATGGTGGAGATCTTCACGATCGGCGGGGGCGAATACATCGTCAATGTCTTCAATGCGGTATCCGCCTGGACAGGGGGAGGGGGGTTTCGCTCGCTGCTGCGCGTCGTGATGGTCATGGGCCTGATCTACACGCTCCTGGTGGTGGCGTTCAGCCTCGATTGGCGTGCCTGGTTCAACTGGTTTCTGGGGGCGACGCTCATGTATGGCGCCCTCATCGTACCTACGATGACGGTGAGGGTAACCGACCGCCTCAATCCCTCCCTGGCACCCGCTACGGTCGCAAACGTCCCTCTGGGGCTGGCAATGATAGCCTCGGTCAGTTCGACCGCTGGCGATTGGCTCACGCGCACGGCTGAGACGGTTTTCGTGATGCCGGGTTCGCTGCAGATGTCGAGCAACGGCATGATCTATGGCGCGCGCCTTTGGGATCGCACCCAGGACTTCCGGATCCGCGATCCCCGCATCAGCGCCAATCTTGAAGAGTACATGAAGCAGTGCCTCTTCTATGACATTCTGCTCGGCTTCAAATCCTTCGACACGATCGCGAACTCCAACGATATTCTGACGGAGATGGGGCCGGGATCGCCTGCGCGGGGGATGAAGTTCATCCCCGAAAGCGGTGCTCCTACCATCGTCACGTGTCAGGCCGGTTATACGGCGATCGCCACCGGCGTTACGACCTATTCCGACACGGCACTCGAGGAAGAAGGTCGTAAGATTTTCCCAGGGTTAACCCCAGCGCTCGCGCGCTCGAAGCTGATTGCGGACCTTCCGATTGTCGCCAACCATTTCCATGGCAGTTCACAGTCCGCCCAGCAGATTTTTCAACAGCGCTCGCTCGTCAACGCCTTCCTGCAGGCGCGCGCCAACCTCGGCGCGGCCGATGGTGACACCTTTGCTGTCCTGCGTGCAGAGGAGCAGGCGCGCAACACCTATACGTCGATAGCGGAGCAGGCCATGACCTGGGTCCCGCTGCTCAACATCGTGCTGACGGTTGTCTTTTACGCGATGTTCCCGGTGATCTTCCCGCTCTTCCTCATGCCGCGCAGCGGCACGCCTGCGTTGAAAGGATACTTTACCGGCTTCTTCTACCTGGCCGCCTGGGGACCGCTCTACGTGGTCCTGCACATGTTCATCATGGACCGGACCGCTGATGCGATGAACGCGACCTCGCCGGGCGGGGTAACGATGGCCGGGATGGCCGGCATCGATGCCGTCAACACGGATACGGCAACGATTGCAGGCTTCCTCATGATGTCGATCCCGTTTCTGGCGGCAGGCATGGCCAAAGGCGCGATGGCGGTTTCGTCTCAGGCAACGTCGATGTTGGCGCCTGCCCAGTCTGCGGCCGAGGCTGCCGCGGTGGAGCGCACGACCGGGAATTATGCCTACGGCAACGAGAGCTACATGAACCTCTCGAGCTCCAACCGGCAGTCTGACCAGTGGAACACGGCGCCGTCTTTCTCGGGGGGCGCGCCGATCATGTCGAGCGTAGGTGCGAATGCCGCGATCACCCGAACAACATCAGATGGGTCGACGGTTTACGATACCTCACCTGCGATGAGCCGCCTCGCGTTTGCATCCTCTGTCAGCCAATTCGCGAATGCTGAGCGCCAGCAGACGCTGTCCGAACTGGAAACTGCACGCAATACGCTGAGCGAAGAGCGTTCCCGCGCGCTATCGTTGGCTGATCGGACTTCGAGCCGGCAAACGACCGGCACCCGCAATTCCAGTGGTTCCGAGAGTTCTGCAGGGTTCCGGTCGGGCGAGAACCTGCAGCGGTTTGACAACCAGTCGCTTGATGCACGCGACACGGTCTCGGAGAGCGATCGTGTGAGTTCCTCGCAGGGAGCCCAGCAAAGCAATACTGATCGTCTCGAAACAACCAAAGGTGGCTCGCTTAGCGTTGGTGGTTCAGCGGGACGAGGCGGCAATCGCGCTGCCAATGGTGAGGGCGGCAGTGGTGTAAATGGTGCCATTGGAGGCAATGTCCAAACCGGCATTAGCGGCGGACGGTCGAGATTTGACACCGTAAGCCGAGGAACTGAAGCCAATCAGAGCCAAGGCTTCGATTCCTCTACATCGGATAATCGGTCGAATGGATCCAACGCGACGCAGGACAGCGGCAGCTATGCGCAGAGCGGCAATTTCAGCCGGAGCGAGGGGTACTCGGAGGCGGCCTTCTCACGCGAGCAAGCGCTTGAGGAGGTTCGGCGGATTGATCAGCGCATTGCGGCGATCGATGAGGTCTCGAAATCCCTCAGTAGCAACACTTCGAGCAGGGATGGCTATGGGTCCAATCTCTCCTTTGACCTCAGCCAGATTATCGCAAGCCGGTACCAGGAAAAGGCGGCTGAACTGGGGCTGACGGCACCGAGTCTGGCACGCACAGATCTCAGCCCCCAGGAGCAGGCGACTGCTGAAGTGGTCGCGCGGGCCATCATCGCCGATTACTATGATCAGCGCGTGGCACCATTCAATGATCTGATACCGCAGCCCGGTTCGCTCGTTGGCAATGTCTCGGGCCCAGGCGCATTTACGGAGACAGACTTACGAGGACAGGGGCCTCGCCGCTCAGTCGGATCACCACGCAATCTCGCCGAGGGGGCGACAGACAGCGCGATCAGCGATCGAATCGATGAAGGTGGTCAGACTCTGGGTCAGCGCTATGAGACCAATGTCACCCGATCTGGCCAGCGCCGTCAGGAATTTCAGCAGGACCGGAAAGGTGAGGGCGGTGCCGACGAACGCTTCAATCAACGCTTCTATGACAAGGATCAGCGTTGATCGTCTGACTGTTGCAACATTCCACAAGGTTACCAGCTGAAATAAGCGACCACGAGAAAGCCAACCGACAGCAGCAGGGCAATGATTGAACTGGTGCGTGTTGCGTATCCGCCATGATTCAGAGGGCCGGTCGATGCGTCCAACTCACCGACGCGGGTAAGATGGTCACTGGGCGGGTAACCGCGAGATGGGTCACCCGTTCTGTAGTAGTGCTCTATCGGTCCATCGTTGCCATGCGGGTCTAGGAATCCCATCGCCGTTCTCCTAGCCTTTCCGTAGCGTTTTTACGCCAGAAAGACAATCATAGGTTCAACGCTGCGAGGGGTTAGGAGTCGATTGCCGATTCGATTTGTATGCGCGATTGCGCTGGCTGCCGGAATCATACCAGAAGGGGAGCGGTTACGCCGAATTCAAGCGAGCCGTTGAGAGCATGTTATCGAAGACTGACGCGACATATCTCGATCTTCGAGAGCGCATTCTATTTGGCGAGCTCAAGGCTGGAGCACCGTACTCTGCCCCGGACATGGCTGCGCACTATGGGCTTCATATCAACAGGGCGCGCAGACTGCTGGTCGCCTTGAAGGTTGGTGGCTATCTTACCCGCTCGGGCACGTCCTATGTCATCTCAACATTCTCGCAGAGCCAAGTTGAGGAATGGCGCCTTTCGTTGGGCGCCATCGTCGAGATCGGGGCAGTCCGATTGGCGCAGTCCGGGGGTGGAACTCTTGGCCCTCTCGCGGCATTCATTGACGAACGCATTCGAAACGTCCCTGTGAACCATGAGGACTTCTTTCTCGGTGCAATGTGGCTCACCCATATCGTCCTGGGTGGCAAGGAAAGTACCTTGGCCAACCTGGTTTCGCAGTTCATCCCCCAGGCGTTCTTCCGCCTCCTTTGGATGGCAGACTCTTATGCTGTCCGCACAGGGTTTCTGGTTGAGGCAAGCGACCGGTTCCTTGATGCAGCGAGGTCAGGCGACCTTGCGGGCGTTCGCGCGGCTAGCCGGATATTCTTCGATGGCATCGCCCCTTCGCTGCAAACGCTTATCGAAAAGATGGGCGAGGGCATCTATCCGGTCAATGACCGCCAGAATGGATTCCAGACGATCGAGGACAACATCGCGGGCTATCCAACCTATGCGGGCAGCTCCCGTACACTCACGCCGATTATCGAGCCTCTGGAGGAGATCGGTCAGGCAGCCTTGCCGCTTCGCTGAGTGGGATGCCTCGCGCGTTCACGGGCTCTCTCGGGTGGAGCCGCATGGCGACAGCTTCGGCTGCGCAGTCTCGCGGTTCGGTCGTCCCGATGAGGTCCACAATGACATTAGCTGAACGTTTCATGCCCTCGAGGTCGGCAGCCTCAAGTCGAGCCGCAACTGCATAGGCGACCGCCACACTGGCGTGTTTGACGTAATCTTCCATGAGGCGAAGCTCGCCGGTGGCGCTGACGATCGCCAGCATCATCCTGTTATGAGCAAGGCTCGTCGCAATCGTGTCCCCTCCATCCGCTTCTTCGAGGAAGTTCTCAGCCAAGGCGCGGATAGCAGGTAGCGCCGGCGCGCAGTCCATGGACGACAGCCTAATGATTGCCGCAGCTTCGATTGCCGCTAGCTCGGCTATTTTATCATCGAGTTCCTTGCCGCTGGGCTGGTACCATTTGAAACGGGCCCAGTCCGTCTTGATGAAACCGGTACTCCGCAGTTCCGCAAATGCAGCGGCACCCCAGTCTGCGTCCATTTCCACGATCGCGGCAAGCGACGCCGGGTCAGCGCTCTCATATCCGAATTTGGAACTGATGCTGCAGCGCCGAATGCGCTCCATGCGAGCGTCCTGGCTGATTGCCATGCGCTTGGACGCTTCCTGGTAGAGATCAATCCGTTTGGCCATGCAGGAATAGTAGCATGGCAGCATTTCTCATCAATCGGCCTTTGGCCAATCGCCTCCGTGTACCTCACGTTCGTATTTCGAAATGCGTTTCCACTCGATGGCCACTTCGTCAAACCCGTCGTCCGAGAACAGACGCTCGCAGAGGCGGTCGATTTCGTGCGGGTCGTCGGGCAAACTATCGTCCTCACGGTACTTAGCGACCGCTTCCATTACTCTCAGGGCGTCGTCGTAGTTTGCCATTAGGTTCTCGCTTCGACCACTAGTTCGGTCGCATTGCTACGTGCTCGGTGTCAAGACCGTATCAATGGGTACCAAAGGTCTTTGAACCATTGAATTGAGGCGATTTTGCCAACACGGTGATCGTCTGTCGCAGCGTGCAAGGCGAGGGATTTGAGACGGAAGACGTCTTGCCTGATTTTATAGTAGAACCAGCTGCATGCGTACCTGCCGCTTCGGCTCGGCTTGAAGCCCGGCACATTTGTGCGCTCTCTTGGCATGAGAAGGCCGGACTGGCTCAGGAAGGAGGGCCTGCATGCCCGAGAACGTCTCAATGATCGGCTACACCCGCGTATCCAAGGCCGATGGCAGTCAGGTCCATCACCTGCAGCACGATGCGCTGATCGCTGAAGGCGTTGATCCCAAGCGGATCTATCAGGACAGCATCTCGGGTGCCCGCGACAGCAGGCCGGGGCTGGATGCATGCCTCGCCGCATTGGCGCCCGGGGACACGCTGGTGATCTGGAAGCTCGACCGGCTCGGCCGCAGCCTTTGCCATCTGGTCAACACCGTCGGGGAGCTGACCGCCCGCGGCATCGGTCTCAAAGTCCTCACCGGAGAGGGGGCGATGATCGACACCACCACAGCCAGCAGCCGCCTCATGTTCGGGATAGGCGCCGCGCTCGCCGAATTCGAGCGCGAGCTGATTGTCGAGCGTACGAGGGCTGGCATCGCCTCGGCACAGGCAAGGGGCAAGCACTGCGGCCGCCCACACGAGCTTAGCCCAAAGAAGATCCGCCTGCTCCAGAGGGCCATGCGCAAGCGCGAGAAAGTCGTCGTCGATTTCGTCGCAGAGTACGGCATCTCGAAGGCAACTGCGTACCGCTATGTCAGCCCGGACGGTGAGCTTCGTGCCTCAGCCAAGCGCGTGCTGGAGTTGCAGGCGGAGGGGCAGGGGAAGCGATCGTAGGTAAAGTTGGACTGTTGACGGGTCTGGATGACAGACTTTGGGATCTAGCTACCGTTCGCGGTGCTGATTCAAATGCTGAGCTCACGTGGCACTGGAATTGCCTCGACCGACCGGTCATCTGCGACCGGTCTGCCTAGAGTGCTATGTTCGTATGCCCTTCTGCCGATGTGCAGTTTACCCGGCTGTCCTGATTCATCGGACGCGGGCGACCTGTCAGAACCGGACACTGGCGTCTATGCGCGATCGGACATAGAAGTCCGGTCGGCATCCGTTGCAAGTAGCCGAACATCGACGCATATTGTGCTCAACGAGGTAACGCAACATGGTCAAAATCGTTTCATCTATCAAGCCCACGAAGGTCGTGCCGATCAAACCAAAGGCGGACACGCGTAAGGCATCGGAGAAGAAATACGGCAAGCCGGTCATGGACCTCGGCTTCTGTATTGTGCCGTCGCTGCTCATGCAGGCGCAGGCACGGCTTGGCATCAACCCGGTGCAGTTCAATATCATCATGCACCTGGCCGACATTTGGTGGGACGTCGCGCAGCGGCCTTGGCCGAAAAAGCAGCTGCTGGCTGAGCGCATGGGCATGAGCGAGCGGCAGGTGCAGCGGCAGATCGCTGAGCTGGAAAGTGCGGGCCTTGTTCAGCGCATCGAGCGCACCCGGCCTGGGCGCGGCAAGACCAGCAACGAATACGACCTCTCTGGTCTGGTGAAGCGTTTGAAGGAGCTGGAGCCTGAATTCACCGAGATGAAGCAGGAGAACCAGAAGCGCCGTAAGGCGGTTGCCCTGCCCAAGCATCGCCGGGCATCGACGTAAGGTTTGAGGGCTGCGGTCCACCGCAGCCTGTTAGGGCGTAGGACGTGGCGCTTCGGCCAGAAGCATCGGCCCCTTCCATAAGGGCAGGATGACGCCGCCACGTCCTATGTCCGACTATGTAGCGCTGTGCGCGGGATTTGCGAGGTTTTCCTGCAACAGCAATCTATCCACGATCCCGCCTCGCAGGGGTCCCCTGACATATCCGTTCGTCCGGCCATGGGCGTAGGATACTGCAGGCTCATCCAAGGAGCACCCCATGGTTAAGATCACTGGTCTCGACAAATTTACCCGCACGCTCGACGATGCCCAGAAAGCCTTCGCCGAGATCGACGGCGAACTAGGTGCCGTCAATTTCAAACCCAACGATCCGGGCAGCATAGAGGCGGCCATCGCCCAGATGGAAGCCATGATCGACGAGCGCCTCGGAGACTACGCTTCCAATCCCATTGTCGTGCAGATGATGGAAGGTATGAAGGAGCGTTATCGCGACGCGATTATTGAACGTGCCGCGCAGGCCCGTATGGAGGGCGATAGCGACCAATGAGCACCGGTCCCGACCTGTTTGAACAAATCAATAATGCGGTTCTCGATCTTCAGGGTGCCCAGTATCAGAGCTACGACCGTCCGCTGAAGACGCTGGCGCGTTTGCTGAAGAGCCCGGAGTTGGTGCCTTATAACGAGCAGTTGACCGTCGGACTGGACCTCGACGCATTCCTCGATGAAAATGCACCGCGTGGCGGCAGGGTTGGCGGTGACAAGCTGGCTTGGCCGTTGGAACCTGAGAAAGTGCTGGGCCTGACCCTGCTGCTCATCGAGCGATTTGCAGAAAAGCCGCACGACATGGCGAGTTTCGGGCACACCTTTTATAATACGGGCCGCAAGATCATCGGCGATGTACGCGCCGTTACGTCCCAAGTCATCATTCCCTTCGTCCGAGATTATAAGGCCTATGTCATGAGTCACGGCAGCTCTGCCCCGGCGCTGGCGCTCCCTTCGTCACACAACAACAAAGTGTTTATCGTCCACGGCCATGACGGCGAGGCGCGCGAGACGGTTGCGCGCTATTTGGAGAAAATCGGGTTCGCCCCGATCATCCTGCATGAGCAGGCCAATCGCGGCCGCACCGTGATCGAGAAGGTGGAGGCCAATAGCGATGTCGGATTTGCCGTCGTTCTGCTGACCCCGGACGATGAGGGCTGCAAGAAGGGAGAGACCCCGGAACCCCGCGCCAGGCAGAACGTCCTTCTTGAGCTGGGCTATTTTATCGGCAAGCTGGGCCGCGACCGCGTGTGTGCCTTCCAGCGTGGCAAGGTCAATATCCCCAGTGACTTCGCCGGAGTGGTTTGGACCGTCATGGATGAAAGCAATGGCTGGAAGCAGGAGCTGGCGCGCGAACTTTCGGCTGCCGGTTACACGATCGACTGGAATACGGTCATGAAGTGACCAAATGTCTGGCCGTTCACGTGCGCGTTGGATTGCCAACTTCCTGAGAGCAACCTGCGGAAGTTGGCGAACCCTCGTCTCTTGGCCAGTGACCAAAATTGGGGCGCAAAGCTGACATCGGCCTTGGGCCTGTTACGCCGCTTCCGACACTTCCAGGAATAGCCGGACCAGCTCAGTATTAATGTAGTAGTTGTGCTTGCCGGCGCGCTGCTTCACCACGAACCCCTGCTCTGCCAGTGCATCGAGGTACTTGGCGGCGGTCTGTCGGGCCCTCAGACCAAGATCCCGCTGGACGTACTCGATGCGTGTGTAGGGGTGCCGGAAGAGGTTGTTGAGCAGCTCCTGACTGTAAAGCCGCGGTAGCTCGGCACGCATCCTGTGTTTGGCCCTGGCCATTTGGTCGCGGATCCCTTCCACGATGCGGAGCGTGGTGGCCGCCGTCTCGGCGACGCCCTCGAGCATATAGATCACCCAAGCCTCCCATGCCTCCTGCGCCCCGGCGCTGTCACGCACAGCCTGAAGCAGGCGGTAATAGTCGGCTTTGTGCCGGGTGACGTGACGGGAAAGGTAGAGGACAGGGATGTCGAGCAGACCAGTGCGCGTCAGGTATAGGACGTTCAGGATGCGGCCAATGCGCCCGTTCCCGTCGGGGAAGGGGTGTATGCTTTCGAACTGATGATGGATCAGCGCCATCTTGATCAGGGGATCGAGGTCGCTCACGGTATCGTCGTTCACAAAACGCTCGAGCGCGGTCATTTGCTCGACGATGTCCCGCGCATCTTGTGGCGGAACATAAACGATTGCCCCGGTTCGGTCATGTTTCAGGGCAGTGCCGGGCGTCACCCGAAACCCGTCGTCGCGCCCCTTCAGCAGTCTGAACATATCGATGAGAACGGAATTAGGGATCAGGCCCCCGGTCTCCAGAATTCGGGCATAGCCGAGCCGGAGGGCATCGCGGTAGAGCGCCACTTCCTTCGAGGCAGGTGATTGCGGGTCATCAGGAAAGAGGTCGGCCTGAAAAAGCTCGTCCTGGGTGGTGACGATGTTTTCGACTTCGGACGATGCCTTCGCTTCCTGAAGGGCAAGCGTGTCGATGAGGATCCCCTGATTGGGGATTGTGCGCGCCTGCCCCTTGAGGTCGGCAAGAGCCCGACTTGCGGCATTGAGTGCCTTGAGGATGGGCACGGTTTCGAGGTCGACGCCCGGAGGAAGTGGTGGGATGATGTAGGTCGGCGCTAACATGACACTCGCAACGTGTTAAAGAAATCGCGATTATCCTAACACGACAATGTGCACATGTCAGCGTTCTGCCAATCGCGCTTACCCGAAATATACGCCCACCCCCACTCCGCGACGCCAGCGCAGCAGTTAGCGCCCGCCGAAGCGAGTGTTCTGAGACGTGAAGCGGGCCCCCTCCTTGCCCCACGTCCAAATCGTAGGATATGCTCCTAGGTGTCCAGGAAGTCCCATTCGCTGCCGGTGACCCAGCGCAATGCGCTCAGCTTGCCGTTGAGCATTCCCCATTCGAAATCGTCCCAAGGCCCGAGGTTTTCTTCGCCAATCTCCTTCCTGGCCTGTTCACCGGCGGCGAGGGCTGCCTCCAAAGTGCCACGCGTAATCTGGTCCTGACGGTAATGGCCCTTCTCGGTCTTGCCCAACTCGTCCACGATCTCGATCTCGCCACTCTCCACGCGACACATTAGATTGAGATGGCGGTTGTACCAGACTTGGCGGAAAAGGAGGTGCTCCGCCTCCAATATCTCGCTCAAGCTGCGTGGCTTTTCCTCATACTCAAACTCCCACTTCAGGTCTTCCATCCAATCGGGAGCATAAGCGTTTAGCACCTCCCCGAGAGCGAGGGCATATGTGGAACCGTCTGCCGCAAATAGCTCGGCAATATCGGGATGTGGCGCTCGCTGATCGGCGTTCATGTCCGAGAAGTCGTGCTTATTGTGGGTCACGAAGGCAAGGTGATCGTCGTCGCCCTTGCCAACCAGCATGTCGCGGTAGATTTCCAACAAGACCGCATCTGCCATACTGTTCTTGTTTTTGTGAAAAGGGCAGAGCTTGTCGATTGCGCGCTGCGCGGCCCTGATTTTCACGTCATCCGAAGTCTGAACAATTGCCCCGTCGGTCAGCAGCTTCTCAATGCGATCGATGTTGAAATTGGCATATTCTCCTTGTTTGCTGATGCGGTAATCCATGTCGCTCAACTGCCTCAACAAGGTGTCGCGGCCTTCCTCTCCGCCGTGATCGCGAATGGCGTCGCTGACCCGCTTGAAGACCGCGCTGATGCTTTGGCTGGCTTCTTTGACCAAGCGGCCCTTGTTACGCTCGAACTCGTCCAGCGTCTGTTGAGGAACGACTAGTTCGACGTCGCCATCGCGGATCAGGTCGACGAGCACGTCTAGAGTTTTCAGGTGGCGATAATCCTTGGCAATGTCGAGCCACACGCAGGTATCGATCAGAATTCTCAGCATGACGCCTCCCAAACTGCTTGTTATGGTAGGCGCAGAAGTTGGCGCGAAAAACCGGATTTAGGACTGGCCTAGTTAATCGGACTGAACAGGCCTCTGGGATACGCGGCATTCGCGTCTTCTATCAGCCAATGCATCGAGCTGCCGGAAAAGGTTCTCGCCTATTTCTACTACCGTGGCGATGTCGCAGATCAGCTGGGCATGGAAGCGCACCGGCTGCGCCGCTTCACCGTAGGAATGCATTATGTGCGGTTCGAAGGAGCCAAGCTGGTCTTGCATGCCTCCTAGTTCATCGAAACGGATCCAGTCGCCTTGTGCAGCGGCTTCGCCGCGTTGAGCTTCGATAGCAGCGAAGCTGTGTTGATCGGCGGTGCCAAGTTGCCTTGGCGGAATATATAGGGGGATGCGGTGTGCAAGCGCATGCCTATAGTTCTCAAGATAAGCAAACCATTGTTGATGCTCGGCAAGGTAGGCCTGAAGGTCCGCCGGTAAAGACATCCAGACAATCTCGTTGTCCGGCTTTAGCCCAATCCGACTCGGTGCAAGCGGGCGTTTGCGCTTATCTCTGATATCCCATTCGGCACACCAAATGTGAGCCAAGTTGTCGATCGCGCCGTACACGTTGATTACGAACGTGTGGATGAATGCCGTAGAGTCCATTAGCGATACGCGTGATGGGGATGCCTCGTCCGGTGGGATGCTTTCGAAAACACGGTCGATGCAGTGTTCAAGCATATTGAGCCGTCTGCTCAGGCCATGCACGCCGAACTCTCTGGCACGCTGGCTGCTATACGGGCGGCTTATGGTGGCCGCAGTTAGATCGCGGCACCTATCCGTCCATTTCTGGCTTTCGGCCAAAAGCCCAGCAATCTCGTCAGGTGTGTAGGGCACGGGATCCTTTCGCTGGCTAGTGGGATAACGATCTTTGTTACAGCCATGTTCGTTGCAAGCGCTGTGGATATCGAGCGTTCTCGTTCGTTAACGCGGCAATTTCGTTTTCCAACAAGGTCGTAATTCGGCTGCGGCGGATGGAAAACCGATATGGTCCGGATCAAGTCGATCTGACGTGAGCCCCAGCTTTCCCCCAGCTGGGATTAGAGCCGAGCGGTTGTTTTGCGCATCAGCGCGGTTGAAGCAATGGGCTGCATAGCGGAGCCCGTAGGGCGTAGCGAAGCAGGCCATTGCTTATCCAGTTTGGCGGCGAACGCCGCCGGGGTTGCATAGCCAAGGGACGAGTGCGGTCTCTCCCGGTTGTAATCCTCGACCCAGGCAGCGATCTCGACCCGGGCGTGGGCGAGGCTCATGAACAGGGTCTCGTTCAGCAGCTCATCGCGCATGCGGCCGTTGAAGCTCTCGACGTAGCCGTTCTGCATCGGCTTGCCCGGCGCGATGTAATGCCACTCGACCCCGATCTGCGCTACCCAAGCGAGCACGGCATTGCTGGTGAGCTCGGTGCCATTATCGCTGACGATCATGCCGGGCTTGCCCCGCTGGGCGATCAGCCGGGTCAGCTCGCGCACGACGCGGTGTCCGGAGATCGAGGTATCCGGCACAGCCGCCAGGCACTCCCTGGTCACGTCGTCGACCACATTGAGGACGCGGAACCGTCTGCCAGAAGCCATCTGGTCATGGACGAAGTCCAAGCTCCAGCGCTGGTTCGGTAGCGCCAGCACCGGAGCCGGTGCCCTGGTCCCGACAGCACGCTTGCGGCTGCGCCGCCGCCTCACCGCCAGACCTTCCTCACGATACAGCCGCTGGGTCTTCTTGCGGTTGATCATCACACCCTCCCGGCGCAGCAGGATATGCAGGCGGCGGTAGCCGAACCGGCGTCGCTGGTTGGCTAGCCCGCGCAGCTTCTCGCGCAGGGCACCGTCATCATCCCGGATGGAACGGTAGCGCACGCTCTTGCGATCAGCATCGATGACGCGGCACGCCCGCCGCTCGCTCATCCCATGGCACGCTTGGAGATGAGCGGCAGCTTCCCGCTTCGCGGCGGGCGTCACCACTTTTTTGAAAGCAAATCCTTCAGAGCCACGTTGTCCAGCATCGCATCGGCCAGCAGCCGCTTGAGCTTCGCGTTCTCGCTCTCGAGCTCCCGCAAACGCCGGGCCTCCGACACCTCCATCCCCCCATACTTGGCCTTCCAGTTGTAGATCGTCGCTTCCGACACACCGTGCCGCCGAGCAAGATCAGCGGTCTTCGCACCCGCCTCCGCCTCCTTCAGCACGCCAATGATCTGCTCTTCTGAAAACCTCATACGCTTCATCGTCTGTCCTTCCTTCAGGCCAGACTCTAATCGCTCGTGGAGGAAAATCAGGGGGTCACGTCAGATCAGTTTCCAGAACCAAATTGCTGCCATCGGGTAGTTGGCCGTGCCCGATTGGTGCTTGAGTGAGCCGATCAGATCGGGTTGATCGCATCAAATCCCGCGAAGCCGTTCGCCCTTCGCGCCGATTTCATAGAACCCACTGGAAACGGACTCGGATATGCTGACCAATGTTGGCCAGAGCGTCAGAATGCGTGCGCACTGTCGCTCGGCGGACCACTTGGCAACCGCTGGAGCAGGGAAGAAACCGACCAGCCCGGCCTGCGCAAAAAGGTGTCTGGATGGCCGCTTCTTGGCGATATTGCGGTCAGCTGTCAGTACGCACCACCGACCCTCTTTCCCGAGAAGCTCGATCCATTCTTCGTCCTTGAGGCTCCCAGTGCCAAATTTGTCCTTGATGTGGACAACGGTGTGAATGCCTTCGAAAAACGCACCCAGTCCCCGGCCAAGCCTTGGGGGCAGGTTGTTGTCTACCAGCAGCTTCATGCAGCCTTTCGTGCACCGAGACTTGCTTCGTACTCGAGGGCATCGCGGATGAGTTTCGGCTTGATGTCATAGACCTTGGCGGCCTGATCGACGGAGCCTTCTGCGGCCACGATCTCGGCGATCCGCGCGGTCGAGATTCCAGGGTCGGCTAGGATAGGTTGGCCAAAGGACCGTGCCGGGTCCGCCACGACAGTCTTCTTTCCGTGAAGCAGCCACCAGCGTTCGGCACCAGCTGGCCCGAAGTCCAAATCCTCAAGGCTGGGCTCGACGACCCGCTTGAAAACACCCTGGCTTTTCTTGAGATCGATGAACTCCGGTTCATCGATGTTCCGGGTTATCTCGAGAAAAATGGTTTTCCCATCGGTCCGAAATTGCTGGGTTGAAAACGGCCGTTCGTCACCGACGATGACCCTCGCTCGCTCAATGCATTGGCGGATTGTGGTTAGCCCAATGCGGCGCTTTCGCAAGGCGTTGACGATGCGTGCTTCCACCAGATCCCGGAAACCGAGCAGCACACCGTCTTCATCAGGTTCGTATTGGGGTTGCCATAACGCCGGCTCGTCTTTGTTGTCGTGATGATAGCCGAGTAGCCAGCGACGCAGGGTAGCCTGACTCATCCCGACCATTCGGGATGCCTCAAGTGCCGTGTAGGCGCCGATGCCATATTCTCCTTCCATGACGGCCTTATAGTCACAAGCTGTGACGCTGGGCCAAGAATTTTTGCAATGAGGGCCGGGCAGTTTCGCCGACACCGTGCACTGCAACCAGCCTAGCTACGACCGGCCGATCTTGATCCAATCGCGCAGCTCAACCAGCGTAAAGGTATGCCCCCGGCCAATGATATCGCCATCCCAGTTTCAGTACTCGCTGCGATAGTCCGAGGTTAGGCCTGTTTGATCGGCAAGATCATCCAAAACGCATATCGTGGTTTGCAGCAGCAGCTTCATTCTGTCCGCATCAGTCCAATAGGCGCTGCCGTGCTTGCCACCGTGAAACAGATTGTTGCGCACGGCGTTTGCGAGCCGAACGACGCGCTCGAGATCGCTTGCCCCGGGATTGAAGCCGACGTCTCGAAAATCGAGGCCTGTCTCGGTTACGATTTGTCGCTTCGGGTTCGCTGCGATCAGTGCCTTGCCCGCTGCATTGATCTGATAGCCGTCCTTGTGCGCGTTGATGAAGCGGGTCCAGTCTGCCTCAGCCTTTTCGCCTGGCTCGAGCTTCTTCAGCATTCGCGCCTCTTTCAGCGCATATTCGAAGCGCGAGAACCAGAAGAAGAAGTCGTAGACGAGCGGACGAAGCTCGTCAGGGATTTCATCGTGTCGCATTAGAACGGCACATCGTCGTCGAGGTCGTCCCACGCCGGAAGCTTCGATGGAAGCGCGCCTTTGGGCAGGGGCAGATTGCTGACGACGAACAGATTGAGGATGTCGTCCCTGTCCATGAACATCACCTGCGACCGCTTGCTTGCATCGAGCTTGTTACCAATCCAGTTGCGCGCCTGCTTGGTGATTTCGCCTCCAGCAACGATGAACGCGTGATCAACCAGCACCCGGCGGTTCAGCTCGGGATCGAAGATCTCGTGGCCAAGCATCATCATCACCTGGTTGTGGATCTCAGCGACGTTGGAGGTGCTCACGCCGGAAGCATCGAGCTTTCCCTTCTTTGCCTGAATGCCGAAATAGAGGACGTGAAGGGTCGGCAGCGTGTATTTCATCCACACATCCTTCCCATATTCCAGTGCCTTGTCCTTGTGCCCTGCGGATGTGATTCGGTGGAAGCCGAGCTGGCGGAAGAGCGGCAATAGCACTTCCTCAATCAACTCATCCTCGGAGCACTTGCCAAGATAGGCGAAGAGCTGATCGCGGCGCTCGACCTCGGATGGCGTGAATGGGCGATGGGGATTGGCCATCTGCGCGATGGTATTGGTTGCAACATGCCGAAGCTGTGCGAGGCCGTCCTCATCATAAAATGCGGCCCAGCCTTCATGAAGTAGAACGATATTGAGTGCCGAAAGCGCTTTCGAGCGATCGATGTCATCGCCCTCGGCTTCGCACTTGTCGAGAAGGCGGCGGATAATCCGCAGAAAAGCGTCGGGCATGGATGTCTGGGTGGGGCCGGGCATGGCCAGCACTTCTTCGAGCCGCTCTGCTACCCAGACCGGGCGCGTTTCGCCATTATGAACGAACTCAAGATCACAGTCCTCGAAGAATTCGGTGATGTATTTGCTTGAGCGATACTGAAAATGCTCAACGTCGCCCACGATCATTCGGCTCAGATCGCGCAGGTTGCGAGGCTTCCATTTCATCGCCAGAACATATGCTTACGTCACCGACTCATCAAGGTGAGTAGCTGCGTGAAGATACCCTTCAACCTTTGATTTGAGGACGTCGCGACTGGGCAGCTCGCCTCGATGCCCGGACAAGGCGCAGATTGGCGCAGAAAAGCTCGCGATACGAAGGCCTTCGTATGGCTGATGAGTTTCGGGGGCTAGTCTGATTTACAGGCCATGCTACCCAGTCTGGATGCGGATTACCGATTACCACGCCCGACTTTTCTCGTACCAGGTGACTCGGCAGGCGCCATCCGGTGCTGAGGATAACCTGTCGATGTCGTTGTTTGACGCATCGGTTGATCTCAACCCGCACCAGATCGAAGCCGCAACCTTCGCGCTGCAATCGCCATTGTCTCAGGGCGTCATACTTGCCGATGAGGTGGGCTTAGGCAAAACCATCGAGGCGGGGATTGTGCTCTGCCAGAAGTGGGCGGAGCGCAAGCGCCACCTGATCATCATCTGCCCCGCCGCCATCCGCCAGCAATGGGCGAACGAACTTCAAGAGAAGTTCAATCTGCCGGCGTTTGTTCTGGACGCAAAAACCTACCGTGAGCTGCGCCGAGAAGGCCATGCTTGGCCTCTTGAGCAGAAGGCTGTGCTGATCACTTCCTATCATTACGCGGCGAGGCTGCAGGACGAGGTACGTGCGATCGAATGGGACCTCGTGGTGATCGACGAGGCCCACAAATTGCGGAACGCCTACAGGCAGAGCAATCGGCTTGGGCAGGCGATCCGATGGGCAACCGAGGGTCGCAAGAAGCTTCTGCTGACCGCCACCCCGCTTCAGAACAGCCTGCTTGAACTTTATGGCCTGTCGACGTTGATCGATGAGGATCTCTTTGGCGACCAATATGCCTTTCGCGCGAAGTACATGAACGCGGGCGGCAGCATCGCGGAACTGCGTGGCCGCCTGACCGAATTCTGCAAGCGGACGTTGCGCCGCCAGGTCATGGAGTACGTTCGCTACACGGCAAGGCATGCCCTGACCCAGCCATTCTATCCCACCGATGCAGAGCAGGAGCTCTACGATCTGGTTACGAAGTTTCTCGAGGAAGAGGGGACGTATTCGGTGCCGGATCGGCAAAGGCATCTCACGGTGCTGGTGATGCGCAAGTTGCTCGCGTCATCGTCGGTTGCAATTGCCGGAACCCTCTCGACTATGAAATCTCGGCTAGAGGAACTCCGCAAGAGCGAAGCCGATTCCGGCAGTGATTTGCTCGAGGCCCTGCTCGAAGATGAGGAATTCGAGCCTGAGTTGCTTGAGGAGTGGGAGACGGAGAGCGATCCGGAAGATCGAGAGCTGGTCATCCAACCGATCAAACTGCGCAAGGAAACCGAAGAGATTGCTGCGCTGGTTGACCGGGCGAAGGCGATCCAGACCGACAGCAAGACTTTTGCGCTCCAAAAGGCGCTGGATATCGGTTTTGCCAAGCAGGCCGAAATGGGCGCCAAGCGCAAAGCGCTGATCTTTACTGAGTCCCGTCGGACCCAGGATTATCTTAGACGATTCCTCGAAGATAACGGACACCGAGGGAAGGTCGTCAGCTTCAGCGGCACCAACGCTGGCGAGGACAATCAGGCGATCTACGAGCGCTGGATCGCCGAAAATGCCGACAGCGGCCGTTCCACCGGGTCTCGCGCGATCGACATGCGTAGTGCCTTGATCGACCATTTCCGTGACCATGCCGACATCATGATCGCGACCGAGGCGGCGGCCGAGGGCGTCAACCTCCAATTCTGCTCGATGGTCATCAATTATGACCTGCCCTGGAATCCGCAGCGGATAGAGCAGCGGATCGGACGGTGCCACCGCTACGGCCAGACCCACGACGTCATCGTCATAAACTTCCTCAACGAGCGCAACGCGGTCGATATGCGCGTGCATGAATTGCTCCGCGACAAGTTCAAGCTGTTCGACGGCGTTTTCGGCGCGTCGGATGAGGTGCTCGGCGCCATCGAGTCAGGTGTCGATTTCGAGCGCCGGATCCTGGCGATCTATGAGAAGTGCCGGACTGAGGACGAGATCAAGTCGGCCTTTGATGCCTTGCAGGCCGAGCTTGAGGAGCAAATCGCCTCTCGGATGGACGAGACCCGCGCCACGCTGTTGGAGCATTTTGACGAAGATGTTCACGCCCGGCTGAAGCTGCGTCTGGATGAGACCAAGGCTCAGCTCGACCGGATCAGCAGCAAGTTCTGGGACGTCACGCGGCACATGCTGGACACGGCAGCGAAGTTTGATCCTGCCAGCCTCACTTTCGACCTCCACCAGCCACCAGCGCCTGAAATCCCCCGCGGCCGATACCATCTGATTTCAAAGCTGCGCGAAGACGGGCTGGAGACAAACGCCTACGGTAGCTTCCTGTACCGGCTGTCTCATCCGTTGGGTGAGCATGTGCTCGATGCGGCGAAGGCCCTTCCAACACCCACGGCCGAACTGCACTTCGATGTCAGCGGGCATCCGGTTCGCAACGCCGTCATGGAGGAAATGCGGGGGACCAGCGGGTGGCTCAGTCTGCGCCGGCTGACCATTTCCGCATTCGAGGATGAGGAGCATCTCCTGCTCTCGGGCATGGATGATGACGGGCGCTCGCTCGATGCCGAAGTCTGCGAGAAGATGTTCTCCATCGGCGCCACGGTGGGGCGTCCGATCTCGGTGCCCGATGGAATCGCTGCGCGGCTTCAGGCCGGTGCCGAGCGTCTCGAAAAGGCGACGCTCAATCAGGCTGCCGAGGCCAGCGGCAAGCACTTCGCCCAGGCGCGAGAGAAGCTGGAGCAGTGGGCTGAGGACAAGATCTTCGCGGCAGAACGGGCGCTCAAGGACACCAAGGAGCAGATCAAGGCGATGCGCCGGCAGGCGCGGAACGCCGCCACCGTCGAGGAGGAGCACGAGGCTCAGAGAAAGTTGCAGGAGCTGGAGCGCAAGCAGCGTAAGCAGCGGCAGGAAATCTTTGACGTTGAAGACGAAATTGCCGAACGTCGGGACAGCATGATCGATGCGCTGCAAAAGCGCATGGCTCAGCGCACGCAGTCGGAAACTCTGTTCACCATTCGTTGGTCGGTTATCTGAGAGCCCTCATACTATGCCAACCAAACCCTCGGACATTGGATGGTATCCGCGCGATCCGAACTATCGCAAGACCTATGAGGACGCCATGCGTGCGGCTCTGCGCCACTATGCGAGGCATGGTGACGTGACGCAGGTTCAGCAACTGCTGCAGCTCGTTACAGACAAGGAGGCCCGGTTCGTCATTGCGAGGCGGGTCGCTGCGCAGTTTCCAATTCGGGTCAATCAAAGCGGAAAGCTCTCACGCGATAAGGATCGCTCGCCAGATTTTGATTGGAGTGCGATCGAAACTGCCAGCTTTTGGCCCCGACGAATTCAAAGCGATGCCGGGCACATCTCCATTCGGAATGAAGATTTCTCGCTCTCAGAACTCATCGACGAAGTGATTGATGTGCTTGTGCTTCACCGTCATACCATAGCGGACGGCGACCTCGAGCGGTTGCAGAATGCGGTCGACACTGTAGCTAAGCGTCGACGATCAACGGCACCGTCCGAGTCAGGGCTGCCGACGTCCCCCGAGGAGTGAATGTGAGCAAATTCGACGAACTCGTCACCAAGCTGCGCGAGATTTTCCAGATTGACCGGCCGGAGCTTGATTTCGGCGTCTACCGCATCCTCAATGCCCGCGCGGACGAGATCAACGAATACCTGACCAAGCGACTTCGGGAGCAAGTAGAAGCGGCGCTGGCTACGGGCTCCGCCGCCAACATGGAGGCCCAGCAGCGCGAGCTTGAGGAGGCGATCAAGGCTGCTAAGGCGCTCGGCGCAGACCCCGAAACGCTCCCCAAGGTCAAGGAATTGCGCGCCGCGATCGCCGGTGCGGCATCCGGCGCGTCCGATCACGAAAACGCTGTGTTCTCGCACCTGCTGGCGTTCTTCTCGCGCTACTACGACAAGGGCGATTTCATCAGCCAGCGCCGGTACAAGGGCGATACCTATGCCATCCCCTATGCCGGGGAGGAGGTGGTGCTGCATTGGGCCAACAAGGACCAGTACTACACCAAGTCCGGCGAGGCGTTCAGCAACTACGGCTTCAAGCTGCCCGATGGCCGCGCGGTCCGGTTCCAGCTGATCGCCGCGGACACCGCCAAGGACAATCGCAAGGACAATGACAAGGACCGCCGCTTCGCGCTAGCCGAGGCGCGCACTGTCACCCGCGTCGATGATGAGGGCGAGCCTTACGAGGAAGAGATCGTCCCCATTGGCGAGGAAGACGGCGATCTTGTCATCCGGTTCGAATACCGGGCCTTCCCGGCCAAGACAAAGCAGGAAAGCCTCGTCGATGCCGCGGTGCAGGCCGTGCTGGCTGATGAGGCGGTGAAGGCGAGCTGGCTGGACCTGACCACCCGCGCGCCGACGGACAAGAACCCGCAGCGCACCGTGCTGGAAAAGCACCTGACGACCTATACCCAGAAGAACACGGTCGACTACTTCATTCACAAAGACCTTGGCACGTTCCTCCGGCGGGAGCTCGATTTCTACATCAAGAACGAGGTGATGAACCTCGACGATGTGCAGGATGCCAAGAGTTTCGCCGCGATCGAGGCCAACCTGCGAATGATCCAGTGCCTGCGCAAGATTGCGCAGGATCTAATCACCTTCCTTGCCAGCATCGAGGATTTCCAGAAGAAGCTGTGGCTCAAGAAGAAGTTCGTCGTGGCGGCGCATTATTGCGTCACGCTCGATCGCGTGCCCGAGGCGCTCTATGACCGGATCGCAGCCAACCCCGCACAATGGGCGCAGTGGCACGATCTGGGCATGCGCGACAGCGCTGCACTTGGTACCGCCGCAGACCTGAAAGCCCAGCCCTATCTGATGGTGGACACCGCGCTGTTCGACGCCACTTTCCGCGCTGACCTGCTCAAGGCTATTCCTGATCTGGATGCCTGCACGGATGGCTTGCTAGTGCATGGCGACAATTTCCAAGCGTTGGCGTTGTTGGATGAGCGGTATCGGGAAAAAGTAAAATCCGTTTATATCGATCCGCCATATAATACTGGCGACGATGGATTTGCTTACAAAGACTCATATCGCCATTCTTCTTGGATGACTATGATTGCCAATCGCATTCCATTGATGAAATCGGTCATGAAATCGAACGGGATATTCTCGGTAAGCATCGATCGGGACGAGAACAGGAACCTATTACCATTGCTTTTTTCCGAATTTGGAGAGGGTAACTTCCTCGAAGAAGTCGTTTGGAAAAAAGCCTATGGCGGCGGTGCTAAGACAAAGCACATCAACAATTTGCATGAATATATTCACCAGTTTGCGATCGATAAGGGTGCCGTCCCCTTTCTCGATCTTCCGCCCGATCCGGATGCTGTCAAATATTATAAATTGAAGGATGGAAAATTCGAAGTGCGAGGGAAGCACCGGCTTCAGCCTTTGAACACCAACAGCAATGATTTTCGAAAATCTCTCACGTATCCAATCCCAGTTCCTCCGATTTCCACTTTAGGCTCAAAGGGTTGGTCGGATGAGGCTAAGCGGATTGCTGGGTGCTTGGATCGCAATGAAATTCAATTAACCGGCTCCTTTGAAGAGGGATGGCTTCTTGCCAACGAAGACGGCTCGCCTTGGCAGGGTGAGTTCGTCAAGCCGGAAAGGCAGTGGCAATGGAGCTGGGACAAAGTGCGCCAAGCGCTCATCGACGATGAGATCGTGATCACCTTGTCCGACGGCGTTCCCATTGCAAGCTACAAGCAGTATCGGTTTAATGAAGCTGGTGAAGAACGCGGCAGAAAGCCCGCTAGCGTTCTAATTGGGCCATATACACAGAGCGGGACTGATGCGGTCCGAAGTCTCTTTGGTTTTGATGCGGCAAAGTTTCCAAAGCCCGTTGGCCTAATCCAGGATATCATTGGCATTGGATACAAAGACAGATCTGCTCTTGTTGCAGATTTTTTTGCTGGCTCTGGCACAACCGGCGAGGCGACGTTCACGCTAAACCGTTCTGATGGCGGAAGCAGAAGGTATATCTTGTCTGACCAAGGTGCATCGTTCGACACAGTGCTTAAGCCGCGAATGCAAAAGGTCACGTATTCAGCAGAATGGGTCGACGGAAAGCCCACGGCTCCCAACACGGGCATCAGCCACGCTTTCAAGGTGCTGAAGATCGAAAGTTACGAGGACACCCTGAACAACCTGACGCTCAAGCGTGACGCTGCTCAGCAGGGCCTGCTCGAGCGCATGGGTGAAGGTGCGCGCGATGAATATCTGATGCGATACATGCTCGACGTAGAGGCGCGCGGATCGTTGCTCTCGGTCGAGGATTTCAAAAAGCCATTCGATTACGAGTTGGATATTGCGGTCGACAGCGCCGGTGCCACCCAGCGCACCAAGGTCGATCTTGTCGAGACGTTCAACTACCTGATCGGGCTCACGGTCAAGGAATATGATTCCGACATCCGTCGTGGTTACGTTCGTGTGACGGGAACGCTGCCTGACGGAAAATTGGCCCTTATCATTTGGCGAGATTGCGAGGTCATTGATCACGACCGGCTGCAACGCTTGATACCTCGCTTCGATCTGGATCTCGCCGAGAGGTCGAGCAAATACGAAGTGATATACATCAATGGCGACCACAACATTCCGCTCATCTACAGTGGAGCGGAAGGTGACGGCGTCGTTGAACGAACGCTGAAGCTGCGGCAGATCGAACCGGAGTTCCTTTCCCGCATGTTCGATGTGGCGGATGCCTGATGACACGTGCGCCCGCCAGGAAACGCAGCTTCCATCAGGAGCTGGTGCTCAATCGCTGGATGCTCTCCCACTTCCGGGGGAAGAGCCTCGCCGTGCTCAAGGAACGCCTGGGTGCTGACCGGCATGAAGGGCTGGACGATGACGGGCAGACGCGGTTTTTCCACGAACTGGTGCGCGACCTGTTCGAATATGACCGCATCAGCAATACCGAGCTGCGCCGCTATGACCTGAACATCGTTGCTCATTGGAAGGCGATCACCGAAAAACGCAACGTCGCCGAGGGCGCGGTGCTGACGATGAAGTACTTCCAGTACCTCAGCCTGCTGTTCAGCGAAATCTACCTCGACTGGTATTTCAACCATCGGCAGGACTTGCTCGATGGCCTGAACGCCGAGCTGAAGGCGTACAGTGAGGAAGAGGGGGCCGAGCCGTTCCGCCCCTATACCGCAGACGATCTCAACAAGATCGCCTATTGGAGCGCGACCGGGAGCGGCAAGACGTTGCTGCTGCATGTCAACATCCGGCAGTATCTGCAATACTATCGCGGCGGCAACGCCGGCACGGCTTCCGGAACATACCCCGACAAGATCATCATCCTCACCCCCAATGAGGGCCTGTCGCGCCAGCATCTTGAGGAGCTGTCGCTCTCCGGATTCTCGTTCCATCGCCTATTCGACAAGAACCGTGCCCCCGACTTCCCCGGCACGATCGAGGTGATCGACGTCAACAAGCTCGGGGATGAGGGCGGCGACAAGACTGTCGCCGTGGACGCCTTCGAAGGCGACAATCTCGTGCTGGTAGACGAGGGCCATCGCGGAACCAGCAGCGGTGCAGGCGCATGGCTTGCCCGCCGCGAGAAGCTGGTGAGCAAGGGCTTTGCCTTCGAATACAGCGCAACATTCTCGCAGGCTGTCGGTAAGGGAATGACGGTCGAAAAGGCGGAAGAGGAACTGCTTAAGCGCAAGGCCAAAAGGATCTTCCCGGAGCGCCAATGGCGCACCTTGACCGGTGACGAACGGGCGCAGCTGAGCCTCAGCCTCGCAGAGCAGAAGCGGGCGCGCAGCGATGCCGTGAAGGAGACTTACGCCAAGGCAATCCTGTTCGATTACAGCTACAAGTTCTTCTACGCTGATGGCTACGGCAAGGAGCACCTAATCCTCAACCTTGCGGACGACCGCGATGAGGAGACCCGCGCGCTCTATTTCACGGCATGCTTGCTGGCCTTCTACCAGCAGCTCTACCTGTGGGAGACGAAGCGGTCCGTCATGGCCGACTTCAATATCGAGCGGCCACTCTGGGTGTTTGTCGGCCATACTGTCGCTGGGGAAGAGAGCGACCTTATGGCGGTGCTCGGCTTCCTCGCCGGGTTCCTGAACAATGACGAACGCGCCAAAGGCTGGATCGCAGAGCTGATCGCCGACCGAGCCCAACTGCTTGATACCAAGGGGCGTAGTATCTTCGCCGGGCGCTTCACTCCACTTCTCGGGCAAGATGCAGAAGCCGTCTATGCCGATATCCTGCGCCGCGTTTTCAATGCGGAATCGCGCCAGCGGCTGAAGCTCATCAACCTCAAGAGCAGCAAGGGCGAGCTTGCGCTGCGTGTTGGCAGCTCAGAGCCATTTGGCCTGATCAACATCGGCGATGACAGCGGCTTCTTCAAAACGGCCGATGAGGCCGAAACCGGGTTCGATACCGAGAGCTACGATTTCGCTGGCAGCCTGTTTCATCAGATCAACCTGCCTGACAGCCGCATGTCGATGCTGGTGGGGTCGCGCAAGTTCACCGAGGGCTGGTCGAGTTGGCGGGTGTCCACCATGGGCTTGCTCAATATGGGGCGGGGGGAGGGCTCGCAGATAATCCAGCTCTTCGGCCGCGGCGTTCGCCTGAAGGGGCGTGACATGTCGCTGAAACGGTCATTGCCGACCGAGCGGCCGAAGGGAAGCTACCTGGAAAAGCTGGAGGCGCTCAACATTTTCGGGGTGCGGGCCGACTACATGGCCACTTTCCGCGAATATCTGATCGAGGAAGGGATCACGCCGAGCGACGAGATCATCACGCTCGATTTTCCGACCCGCAGCAACCTGCCGACTGGCAGGCGCCTGAAAACCCTCAAGCTGCGCGATGGCTACAAAGACAATCAGGCCAAAGGGTTCAAGCGAGTCCATTTTCCATGGCTCTACGAGGTGCCTGCAGAATTCGAAGGCAAGATCAAACCGCCGCATGTCACGCTGGACCTCTACCCACGCGTTGAAGCCATGGCCTCCGACGGCAAGGGGCAGACGGATGACGGTAACGCGCGCCACATCGGCAAGATCGACCGGGCCTTGATGGCCATGTTCGACTGGGATCGCCTTTTCCTGTCGTTGCAGCAGTACAAGCTGCAGAAGAGTTGGAGCAATCTGCGCCTCGAGAAGGCACGGCTTCGTCAATTCTGCGAGAGCCGCGACGACTGGTACACCTTGTTCATGCCAGCGAGCGAGCTGACGTTCTCGGGCTTTACGACGGTCCTGAAACTTCAGGACGTCCTGCTCCAGCTGCTGTGCGACTATACTGATCGTTTCTATCAGGGCCTGAAAGCGGCCTATGAAGGTCAGTATTTCGACCTCGATGAGGTGACGGAAGAGCATGGCTCGATGCTCAAACTATACCAGTTCGAGATCGAGAACAGCGACGCCGGCGAAACCTACCTGAACCGTTTAAAGGCGCTGCAGGAGCTTGTTGCGGCGGGGAACATCGGCGAAGCCAGCAAGTGGCATGCGGCCAATATGGTAGCGATCAGCTTCGATCGGCACCTGTTTTATCCGCTGCTTTGCCCGGTCAAGGACGGCACCCTGCCGTTGAAGATGAGACCGCTAGGCCTTGGCGCGGAGAGTGAAGTCAGGTTCGTGCACGACCTCATGGCCTTTTACGAATCCGATGCTGGGCGCAAAGCAATAGGGAAACGGAGCCTTTACCTGCTTCGAAATGCTGACAGTAAAGCCAAAGGGCTGGGCTTCGCCCTGGCTGGAAATTTCTACCCGGACTTCTTGCTGTGGCTCATTGATGATGAAACTGGCCATCAGAACCTCAGCTTCCTTGACCCCAAAGGCATTCGTAATCTGGATCTCGACGATCCCAAGTTCGGCCTCTTCCGGGAGGTCAAGAAGCTCGAGGGTGAGATCGGGGATGGCTCACTTAGCTTGAACGCATTCATCCTGTCCGAAACTGACTTTGGGGATCTGCTCAACTCGCGGCGGCTGAACCGTGCGGACCTCGAGGCGAGGAATGTCCTCTTCATGGAGAAGAGCAACAGCAACTATATCGACCAGCTATTCAGGGCCATCGCTGCGCCCCAGTAGGGGGGCTCGCGACCGCCAGCCTTAATGCCTCCAGGCAACGGTGATTATCGAGCTGTCCTCGGCCACGACGATGTAGACGTTCCGGAACCGCTCATGTCCTGCGATCGCTGGGCCCATGTATCCTGCAAAGGTCTTCCATGTGGCTTTGGTGAAGCTGTATGATCTGCAAGCGCCGCCTACGAAGCGTTCGTCGCCAAAGTCGATTAGCGCGTCGATTATAAACTGCGGGACACTCCGTTGAGCTTGTCGCCGATGCCCATGGCGTGAGAAGCGAAGATCACCGCGGCCGGAAATCATGCCATTGACGAACGGGGTTTTGTCCATAGCGGCCTCCTTACACGTTCACATTGATGAGCAGGTCGCCGAAGAGCCCTTGAAGCTTCTGGTCATGCTTGGCTTTCTGCTCCCGCATCCAAGCAATTCTCGCTTCTGCGTCATCGGAAGTGCGAAGGGCTTTCGGGAGTTTTGCAAGGGGCACAGCCCCGGATAGAATTGCCCTTGCCAGATCCTCGTCCCCGCGTGCGATGGCTAGTGCCTCCTCGCTGCCAATTTCATACGACGGGCTTCGCCAAACCGGCCAAACATCTAGCGACGGGGCTGTGTCACCATCTGGCCTCACAGCTGAAAGGCGGCGATTGAGATAGTCCACGAAGGGGTTATTGCACTCGTCGTCGTAGTCCGCCGGCACGAAGGCGTCTTCGAGGCTGTCATCGGCAAGGACATAGGCAGCGCGAATATCCCTATTCCTGATCGAGGCCTCCTCCCGGCTCTCGACTTCTTCGGCTTGCCAGTCGTGAAGAAACCTGCCGCCTAGGTGGGAGTAGCGCTCGCCCATGCTCGCGACCGCGTCTCGGCGGAGCCAGAGTTCTGCCAGGTTACGGCTGCGCTCGAGTAGGCTTTCGCGGGCCAAAAGATCAAACAGCAGGGGGGCGAGTTCGAGGATGGTCTCGCGTGTTTCGTTGTAGCGCAATGCCACGAGCTCAAGGGCATTCTGTGCCGCGCTCGATATGCTGATGTTAAGCGGTACGCGATCGTTGAAAAGCGATTGAGATTGTTCAGCATCGGGAGGTGTGAACAAGTCCGCAACCTGGCATTTGAGGGCATTTGCCAGCCTTTTCGCGGTCTCTGCCCGCGTGGTGCCTGCTGTTCCATTTTCGAGTCGAGTGATCGTCGCGCGACCGACGCCCGCTTCGACAGCTAGCGCTTCGGCGGTAAGTTTTGCTCCCTTGCGCAGGAAGATCAATTTCTGTGGATTGATGGTGCTCATAACGTCCTCCTGCGGCTAATAATGACGCATAAGGGGCCTATTTCAACAATCAAATATGGATCAAATGAGGGCCTTCGCACTCTTCTCCGCCCAAGAATGGGTTGGCTTTGGCTCATGCAGCGAGCCAAGTGGTGGGTGCTTCTGGCAGTTTATGGATCACGCGCCGCTTTGACTTGATCCTTTGGCTCACGCGCTCCGAGCACCAGCGACGGCGCGGAATCGGGCAGGATTGGGAAGCTGGTCGCGGATGGTCTTGATCAGGCGGCAGACGCTACGCTTGTGAATGCTCACCCCGCCGGATCGTCCGATACACCGTTGGCCGTGAGACCTTGAACAGCTTGCCGAGGTCGCTGATCGAGTATTCGCCGGTTGCGTGCATCTTGAGCAGTTCGCGCTGCTGGAGGTCGGAGAGCTTGGGCGGCTTGCCGCGGAGCTTGCCCTTGTCCCGGGCGATCTTCATGCCCTCGCGGGTGCGGAGGCGGATGAGGTCGCTCTCGAATTCGGCGAAGGTGGCGAGGATGTTGAAGAACATCCGGCCCATGGGGTCGTTGGGGTCGTAGACCTGCTTGCCCAGCGCGAGGCTGACGCCGCGCTTTTCCAGTTCATCGGCGATCGCGCGCGCATCCGGGACTGACCGGGCGAGGCGGTCCAGCTTGGGTACGACCAGCGTCTCGCCGGCGCGGACCGCGGCGAGTGCCTGGGCGAGGCCGGGGCGATCGCGGTTGCGGCCGGTCAGACCGTGGTCGGTGTAGATGCGGTCTTCGGGCACACCGAGCTCGATCAGCGCCCGGCGCTGGGCGGTGAGATCCTGCTTGTCGGTTGAGCAGCGGGCATATCCGATGAGAGTGTTGGTCATTTGTAACGGATGAGGCCCCTGTGTGAGAAAATAAAGCGTACCACCTTAATGAGAGAGCAGGCAAGCCGGATTTGTGGAGGGGAGGAGGGTCTGACCTCTGGCCGCCAGAATGTGTCCGGTGAGCGATCCCTTTCGAACAACCATCGGCAAAGCTCCATTGCTGTTGCAGAGGAGTGCTTCTGATGGCGGAAACCGCTCGTTGAGACGCATTGAGGTAGCTATGCCACGCGGGTGCTCATGTGGCTAATTTGCTCACTTGTGCCTAAGTTTGCATTTTGTTGAATTTCAGGGGCTCTCCGGCTAGAGTGTTGTCCTCGACCAATTCAGCAGGAGTGGGAGCCCGCATGACAGTCCAAGTCAACATCACGCCAAACGGCCGGATGAGCCTCCCAGCGGACATCCGAAAGCGACTCGGGCTCGTCGGCGGCGGCGCGGTCTATCTGGATGAGACGCCGGATGGTCTCGTGCTACGAACAGCCGCACAGGCTGTTGCCCGCGCTCAGGCTTTGGCGAAGCAGTACACCGAAGGAAACCCAGAAGCGTCGGTCGAAGCATTCCTGGCCAAGCGCCGCGAGGATAGCGGCGAGTGAGCGAGATCGTACTGGACGCCTCCGCCCTCATTGCCATGCTGAAAGGGGAGAAGGGCGCCGACAAGGTTGCCGCCGCCATAGCAGACGCCCGGATCTGCACGATCAACTACGCCGAGGTGGTCACCCACTTCATCCATCTTGGCATGCCCGAGCGTGAGGTCGACGCGATGCTCGACCCACTGCCAATGACGATTGTGCCGACCGACAAGGCCTTGGCGCAAATGGCCGGGCGATTGCGAGCGGTCACTGCCGATCACGGGCTATCGCTCGGCGACCGCTTCTGCCTTGCGCTGGCGCAGCGTGACGGTCTTCCGGCATGGACCAGCGACCAGAGCTGGAAGGCGGTAGCCGATGCCGTCAAAACCAAGGTCGTTGCTATCCGATGATGCTCAGCCTGCGAGGGAAGGGCGGTCGCCGGCTGATCCTGCCTTTGTGGCAGTCCTCAGGACCTGCGCCCTTATAAACCTGCCTGGCAGATTCGACGCATTTCTCGCCAAAACACTACATTCAGGAAACGACCCCGAAACGGACGGCACCTGGTTGCCAAGCTTGCACAGTGATCGGGCGAATGTGCCGCCCGGGCAACACGAGCGTCGGCACAAGCCAGCTCCGCACAGGCGTCATTTATGAGATTCATATTATTGTTGCGTTATCACAACAATTCATATATCAGATCGCCATGTCGAGGGAAATTCACAATCGAATCGCAATGTTTCGAGCTGATGCTGGGATGAGCCGACGCGAGCTTGCGGAAGCCGTCGGGGTAAATCCCCAGACGATCGGCTTCCTTGAACGTGGCGATTACAAGCCCAGCCTTGAACTGGCGCTGTCGATTGCCGAACTGTTCGGCGTTTCGGTCGAACTACTGTTCTCGTTCGAACCGTTCCCCTCGCTTTCGCAGACGTTGCAGAAGGGACGCGAATGATGGCTTATGGAAAGAATGGAGTGGTCACCGGCATGGATAGGGTCGCTCTTGCCGTGACCGGCCAGGATGCGGCGACTGGAATTGCCAGGCGCCTTGCGATTTTTGGTAATCTTGTGTTCATGGCTGCTAGTATCGTAGGCCTCATTCTCACTGTACAAGGGCAGAGCGGCCGTTGGCTGGTGTTCGTCGCGATGATCTCCTCAAGCGCTTACTCGGGTGCCGTGGAGTACCAGCAACGCGGCAAGGCCCCGCGCGACGAACGCGAGCGGGCCGTTTTCTGGAAGGCTTTGGGCATCGGTGCCTTTGTGCCCTGCGTGCTGGCGGGGCTATGGGCCGTGCTACTAGGGCATTTTGCCGATCAAGGGATGTGGTATCCCGACCGCTCGCAAGAATGGGAAGCCGCGGGGCTGTTCATCCTAGGACTGATGATCCAGATCACCAACATCGCCAAAGCCTGGTTGACCCCCGCTTACGCGGCCGAGTTGCTGGACGATGACTGAACCATCGCCCTCAGGCCATGCTCGACGAAATCATCTCGGTATCGGGCGGGTTTACGCGGGACATTATGGTTCGAGCGTCGGTCAACGATAGCAGACATTCGCCTTCCCGCCCATGAGCGATCATGAGCGGGGCCAAGTCGCGACACCGAAAGCGGCATGTCGGCTTTGCCCTGATCGTGAAAAATTTCTGCCGTTCAGCAATCGACCCCATTGCGGTCATCAACCGCGCCGCCTCCGGCCGGTAACTTGCCGTTCACAAAAAGCGGTGACATTGTAGGCCTCTAGGGTCTTCAAGGGGGTCGTCGTGGGGTCGCAACCACTGTCCGGTTTGTTCCTGCGCCTCGCCGCATTGTGCCTTGCCGCGCTCACCGCTGGCTGCAGCCTGTTCGGTGACGACTGGCTGGACAAGGCGGAGAAGGCGGCGTCCGGGCCGCAGGCGATGTGGTACCGGGTCCAGTTCGAGGCGGACTACGGCTCGCAGCGGGTCAAGATCGATCAGATGGTGACCTGCACCACCACGTACATTTCCGGTGGCTTCCTCGGGCAATCGCCCAATTCTGCCGTGACCGAGGCCTATCCGAAAACCGCCGGTGTCGATCTTGCCGATGGCAGCCGGGTGGTGGTGCGCGTGCCCGACATGTGCCGGCGCAATCGCGCCTTCGTCACTGCTGCCGACGGCGATCTCGAAATGGTACGTGGGTGGGAGAAGGTCGGATCGTTCGATGTCATGCCGCTCGTCATCTGGTCGGAGCGGTCGCGCGATCCGGAGCGCATGGAATCCTACATCTCGCGCGACTATTACCTGCATCCCGAGGCGCGGTTCAAAAATGCCAAGGGCACGCTGACGCTGTGGGAGGTGGGGCGCATCCCGGAGAACGTGCGCGAGATCCTGTCTGCGCCGCCGTTCGAGCCGTTCTCGCCCAACCCGTGGGTGGATCCGGAGCGGGCCAAGAGGGTCTCTATGGAAGAGCGCCTCAAAGGCTACGATCGCGAGGGGTATCACGGCAATGGACCCCGCTATGCCGCCTACACGATCACGGAAATCGACAGTGTCGAGGAGTGGTGGACGAAATACCTCGACTACGCGCAGCGCATAGGGTTCCGGCTTGAGGACGTACGGAACAAGCCCGAGCCTGAGCCGGACTACGAGACAAAGGATGTATCAGTCTGGCCAACAGCTTCCGACATTATGGGGCGATGGGTTGGCGATCCCGACTTCGTCTATGCCGATTGCCCTCGTCGATACATTTATGACCTGATGGTCGGCGTTCCGCGGATGAGCGACCTGCCGTTCAACTCGCAGGATGGCGGAGCTATCATTTCGGGCATTACGATCTCCGAGAACGGCCCCTACGTGCCGGACTATAAGAATCCGGATTACAGGCTGAAGGCAATGCAATCACGAGCCTGTGCCAAGCGCGCGGCGGAGACCCGCACGTTCGATATCATCGATGGTCACCTGGATGCGTCCAAGGCCATCCCCGGCGTGCTTGTCTATCGCAAGTGGGGATTTCAGGCTGGTATTGGTACCGGAACTCCGCCGGTGCTTCGGGATACAGGAGTGATCGTTTCTGCAAGCCCTTGGGGAATGAGGCACCGTCTATTGGGTATCTCAACACAGACGAACAGTTACGATCTCCGCGATACAGTCGTAAAAATGAAGCCCAGCAAAAGATGGTTCGTACTCGGGCATCAACATCATATTTATACCGGTCGAACGGAAAATTCTCATTTTTAGCCCTCATCGGCGAGGCGCGTCTCGGCAAAGAGCGGCGGAAAAGCCGCCCTTCCGCTATCCACCCAGCTGCCGCCATGAACGGGGCTGCGCCGCGATCCAGAAAGCGGCATGGCGGTTTTGCCTCGCTTCTGAAAAACTCCTGACATTCAGAAACCGACCCCATTCCCGCCACCACCATCCGGCAATGGTCCCTACCAAGATGCCTTTCCCAGGCGGGTATTGATCGGTCGAGGCGCGGCCATTTGATCGCTTCGCAACAGCCTGTGCATCGACCGTATCGTGACATACGGTCCCCGCAACGCTATGGGCATCTCGAATGACCAGCCTTCGCACCCTGATCCGTGACCATGCCCGGCTGACGCTGGTGCTGCTGGCGCTTGCGCTGGCGGTGAAGGCCCTGGTGCCGGCGGGGTTCATGCTGTGGGCGGGCGGTGACCGGTTTCTGACGGTGACGATCTGTTCGGATGCGAGCGGGACCCCCAAACAGATGCAGATCGCCATTCCGGGCAAGCAGGATACGGGCGGCGATCATTCCGATGCGGGCGCCAAGGCGACTCATTGCGCATTCTCGGGCCTCGGCCATTCTGCGCTCGGCGGGGCCGATCCGCTGCTGCTGGCGGCTGCGCTGGCCTTCATCCTGCTGACCGGGCTTGCCCCGCTCCCTGCGCTGCCCCGGCGCGACCTTCCTTTCCTGCGCCCGCAACTGCGCGGGCCGCCAGCTACCGTCTGACACACTGAACCCCTTGTGTCGGTAAGCCCGGCTCTGCGCCCTTGCGGCGCGGCGGGCTGTCGGAGCTTCTTTCCATGTATGCCATTCATAGCTGCCCCTCAGGGCAGCCAGACGCGGGCCATCCCGCGCAGCGCGTCGATCATGGCGGGCTGATCCTGCACTTGCAGGAGAACCGCTCGCACCTATCGCAGGACGCGCGCGTCACCTTTACCGTGCTGATCGCCGTGTTCATGGCGATGGCGATCCTGCCTGCGCTGCGGGGCCAGTGGCTGGTGCCCGGCTTTGCGATCGGAACTATGGCACTGCTGGTCGGCATTCTCGACTGGCACCGCCGGACGCGGCCCGCCACCGAGTGGCTGGCCCTCGATGGCGGGCGGTTGCTGTGGCGCAGCCTTGCGCACGAGACCGTCGACTGGCCGCTCACTGCAACGCGCTTCGTCATCGACGATGCGGTGCCTGCGCGCCTGCGCCTGTTCCTCGAACACCGCACCCGCCGCATCGAGATCGCGACCTGCCTCGGCCTCGATGAGCGCCGCGCTGTCGCCGATCTCATCACCCGTGAACTTGCCACCGCCCGCCGAGGCAGCGCGCGCCTGTCCCTGTAATCCCTGGAGACCTTGCCATGATCCGTCATTCTTTTGCCGCCGCCCTGCTGGGCTCCGCCGCCCTCCTCGCAGGCTGCAACGCTGCGCCCGAAGCCGATGCTCCCGGCGCTGCCGAAACCGCCGCCAGCAGCATTGCCGTCACCGAACCCTGGTCGCGCGAGACGGCGCAAGGCCAGAACGCGGGCGGGGCCTTCATGACCATCGCCAACACCGGCACCGCCGCCGACCGATTGACGGGCGGCATCACGCCGGTGGCGGGGCGGGTCGAGATCCACACCATGACGATGGAGGGCGACGTTATGCGGATGCGCCAGCTCGAAGAGGGGCTGGAGGTGCCGGCGGGCGGCGCAGTGACGCTCAAGCCGGGCAGCTTCCACGTGATGCTGATGGACCTCAAGCAGCCCCTGAAGGCTGGCGACACAGTGCCGCTGACGCTCACGTTCGAGGGCGCGGGCACCGTCGAGACCGAGCTCGAGGTCTGGGCTGCGGGAACCATGGCCCCCGCCATGAAGCAAGGCGAGGAGGATAAGCCCCATGGCTGATCCTTTTCCCGAGCTCGAGGATGAACCCTCGCCCGAGCGCAAGGCCGAAGGGCTCAAGACCCTGCGCCTTGCCCTATGGGGCGTTGTGGTGCTGGTGGTGGGGATCGGCCTCGTCGCCATGATCGCCCCCGACCGCACGCCGCCGGAGGGCGATCAGGCGAGCTATGCCAATCTGATCGGCGGGCCCTTCGCGCTCACCGCGCCCGATGGTTCGCGGGTGACCGACCAGACCCTGAAGGGCACACCCTTCGCTATCTTCTTCGGCTTCACCCGCTGCCCCGATGTCTGTCCGACCACGCTCTCGCGCATGGCGCAACTCAGGAAGCAGCTCGGCCCGGACGGCGACAAGTTCCGGATCGTCTTCGTCTCGGTCGATCCGGGCTACGACAGCCCCGAGGACATCGGCCGCTACGTCGAACTGTTCGGTACCCCGATCCTCGGGTTAACCGGAACCGACAAGGAGGTCGACGCGGCGGTGAAGGCCTACCGCGCATTCTACCAGAAGGTCCCGACCAACGCGGGCGCGGATTACACCATCGACCACACCGCCAGCGTCTATCTGATGGACGCATCCGGCAAGCTCCAGTCGATCATCGCCTACGACGAAGCCGATCCCAGCGCACTCGCCAAGCTCAAGCGCCTGGTGGGCTGACTCTCATTTCCCCAACAGGACGGATCAACCATGAAGATCTCTCATTTGCTTCGAACTACTCTGCTCGCCGGGTGCACACTCTCCATCGCTTGCCCCGCGCTGGCAGAGCACGGCACCACACCCGAAAGCCGCGAGGACACCCTCACCGACACCATCATCGTCACCGCCCAGCGCCGTGAGACGATGGCCAGCGATGCTGTCGCCGCACCGCGCCAGATTGCGCTCCCTGCCGATGCGGCCGCGATTGCCGCGCGTGTGGCCGGGGGCGACATCTTCGGCAATGGCGCGCTGTCCGGCCAGCTCAGCTATCGCGGCCTTGCGGGCGAGCGCGTGCTGGGACGCATCAACGGTCAGCGCTTTGCCACCGGCGGCCCCAATGCGATGGACCCGCCGCTGCACTACGCGCCGTCCATCCTTGTCGAACGGATTGACGTCGCCCGCGGCGTCGCGCCGGTGGCCGAGGGGCCGTCGCTCGGCGGGGCGATCAATGCCGAGCTGGTGCAGGCGCAATTCACCGATAGTGCCAGCCTCTCGCCGCAAATGCGCGCCGCAAGCCAGTATCGCAGCGTTGACGACAGCTATGCCGTCGGCGCCCTTGCCGCGCTGGCGAGCAATCAGTGGCGTTTCGGCCTCGTCGCCAGTCGCGAGCAGGGCGAGGATTACCGCTTCCCCGGCGGCACGGCGGTCGGCACATCGTTCGAGCGCAATCTCTACGGTGTCCATGCGGGCTTTCAGACCGGCGCGGGCGAGCTGTTCGTCGAATATCGCCGCAGCGAAACGGACCCCTCGGGCAACCCGCCGTTCGCGCTCGACATGGTCTATTTCGACACCGACTTCGTGCAGGGCGGCTTTCGGGGCCAGATCGCCGAGGACGTGGGGCTGACAGTGCGATTTGGGCATGTCGCAGTGCGTCACCTGATGGACAACCAGACCCTGCGTCAGCCGCGCGCGGTTCCGGCACAGGCACGTGCAAGCTTTGCCGAAGCTGACACCATGACAGCGGAAGCCGCGCTGCGTTTAGGCAGCAGCCGCGCCTATCTCGAAGTAGGTGCCGATGCGGAGCTGACTGATCGCTTTGTGACCATCACCAACCCCACCAACGCTGCTTTCTTCATCGACTCCCAGCCCAATGTGCGCTCCGACCGCATTGGGGCCTACCTGCAATGGCGCGGCAGCTCCGGCTCGGCGCAGTTCGAGCTCGGCGGGCGGGTCGACCGGATCGAGCAGTCGGCGGGCACCCCGCAACTGGGCGCCGCCGTGCCGATGGGGCCGCGCGGGCTGGCGGCAGCCTTCATCGCCTCCGGGCGGCAGGCTGACGATACCACGGTCGATGCCGTGGCGCGCCTCTGGATAGAGGGCGGCGCACTCGTCCCGCGCCTCACCCTTGCGCGCAAGACCCGCGTGCCGAGCGTGCTCGAACGCTTCGCGTGGCTGCCGACCGAGGCCAGCTTTGGCCTCGCCGATGGCAATATCTATGTCGGCAACCAGACCCTGAAGCCCGAAGTCGCGTGGATTGCCGAGGCCGGGTTCGATTTCGCGAATGACTGGCTGACGCTGCGCCCGACGGTCTATTATCGGCGGATCGAAGACTTCATCCAGGGCACGCCCTTCGATGCCACGCCCGGGGTCATCAATTCGCCGGTCGAGATGGTGGCGAGCATGAGCGGCGATACTACCCCGCTGATGTTCCGTAATACCGATGCCGAGTTGTACGGTGCCGATCTGGATTTCGTGGTCCGCCCGCTCGCCAGCCTCGAACTGGCGGGCACGGCGAGCTTCGTTCGCGGCCAGCGGCGCGACATCGCCGATGATCTCTATCGCATCCCGCCCGCTAATCTCAGGCTCTCGGCAACATGGGCCACCGGCGATCTGTCGTTGGGGGCCGAGGTGTTCGCCGCAGCTGACCAGAACCGCGTCTCGCTCACCAACAGCGAGCTTCCCGGTGATGGTTATGCCACCGTGGGCCTGTTCGCGCGCTATACCTTTGCCGAAGGGCTGGCGATCGAGGCGGGCGTCGAGAACCTGCTGGACGAGCGCTATGCCCCGTACCTTGCCGGACGCAGCCGGGTGGGCGCGTCAGACGTTCCGGTCGGCGAGCGCCTGCCCGGAGCAGGGCGCGGCGTCTGGGCAAGGCTGACGGCGCAGTTCTGAGGCTGGAACGGCAAATGGCTCCCTGCCCGCAATGCGTTGCTGGGCAGGGGGCTAGAAATGATAGGATAATGTGAGGCTGGCAATCTGATCGTGGCGGTCTTTTCCAGGGCGAAACACCATCTGATCAAGGTAGGCCGGCTCGATCATGAGGCCTTGTGCAATCGGAATATCAACCCCGATCAGATTCCGCCAGCGGTCAAAACCTGCGCGCGGGCCCCAGTCTGCATCGTTGAGATTGTAGAATGCCTCGGTCCATACAACCAGCTTCGGATCATCCTTGTCGCCAAGCCGCATCTGCGCGCGCAGCTGCTGGCGAAACCGTACCGAGAGATCTTCGGCGCCGACGACCATCCGTTCTTCGATACGCGTGCGAGCCGTGATGGAAACTTCGCCGATCTTGCCGACCGGAAAGATGACGTGCTGGAATATTCGGTTTTCGTTAGTGGCCGGGCGATCCACGGGGTCCGTGTGGACGTACATGTAGCCGAGGAAGAAGGTGGTTTTCTTGCTGACTTTGTAACCGATCGACGGGCTCAACTGAAACTGCCCCAGTCGGCTCGCATTGTTGGTCATGCGCGGCTGCACATCGACTTGCACCACCATGTCATCTGCGACCTGCTTTTGCGACACAAGCAGGGTCCATTGCTGGATATCTTGATCCTGCGCAAAGGCTGGGGTGGCCGAGACCAGCCCGACAAAGGCGCATCCAGCCAAGTGCGACAAGGAATTACCGATTTTTCGGGCGCCAAGCAGCCCGAGCACGGCAGTCCGGCGCTCTTCTGATCGAGATGCCATCTATCGTCCTTGTGCGCACGCCGCCGGTCCGAAGCCGATGAAGCAGAAGGTCAGAACATGCGAGCGAAGTTTGCCACGCCAGGCGCGGGCATTTCGGTGGGCGCCGAGCGGTCCGGCGCTGCATTCCCACCCGGCACAAGCGCGGCAATACGTCCGAGCGTCTCAACGATCTGCTCGTTGGCGAGCGCGTAGAACACCAGCTTCGCTTCCTTGCGGGTTGCGACGAGCCCCGCCTTGCGCAGCACGCCGAGCTGCTGTGACAGGCCGGGCTGGCCGATGCCCGTTGCCGCCTCGATTTCGCCAACATTGCGTTCGCCAGCGACCAGCGATGACAACATGCGCCAGCGCAGCGGGTGGGCAAGAGCCTTCAGCGTCTCGATCAGATCATCCTCGCTCATCAGTTTTCTTCTCCTGTGTCGCGGAGGAACCAGCTCGTGGCATCTTCGGCGCCAAAGACCTCGTCCAGATCGTGCGTCGGGGGCCTGAGTAGTGCCTCGCCCTGCTGCCAGTTGGCCGGCGCGAGGCCGCCACTGGCGTCGATCGCCTGCAGGCCATCGACGATGCGCAGCATCTCTGGGATCGAGCGGCCGAGGTTCGCCGGATAGCAGGTCATCGCCCGGATCACGCCCTTGGGATCGATGAAGAAGGTGGTGCGCACTGTCGCGCTGTCGCTGTCCTGTGCTGACACCATGCCGAAAGCCCGGCCGATCACCAACGTGGGATCCTCGACGATGGGGAAGCGCACCTCCACGCCGAAGCGGTCGCGGATCATGCGCAGCCAGGCGAAGTGCGAGAACAGGCTGTCGACCGAAAGCGCCATCAACGCGCAGTCCCGCTTCGCGAAGCTTGCGGCTTCCTTGGCCAGTGCGACGAACTCAGTGGTGCAGACGGGCGTGAAATCGGCGGGGTGGGAGAACAGGACAAGCCAGCGCCCGCGGAATGCGGAGAGGCGGATCGGACCGATCGTGCTGCGGGCTTCGAAATCGGGCGCGAGGTCGCCGATGCGCAGGCCTGCACAAGGAGCAGCACTGGCGGGGGCGGTTGGGGTGGGTTGGCTCATGGCGTCCTCATACCACTTGACATGAGGATTGCAATACATATACACGATTTATGAAATCAAATAGGAGGAATGTCATGTTTCAGGCTGATGTTGCGCTTCAGGCGGCGGCTGAACAGGTTCTGCAGGCTGCTTCTGACGCTGCTCTGCGCCCCGAGATTGCAAGCTTTTTTGACCCCGCCACTTACACGGTCACCTACGTTGTTCACGATCCGGAGACCATGGAGGCGGCAATTGTCGACTCGGTGCTGGACTTCGATCCCAACTCGGGCCGCACCTCGACCCTGTCGGCTGAAAAGGTGATTGACTACGTCAATTCGCATAATCTGAAAGTGACTTGGTTGCTAGAGACGCACGCTCACGCCGATCATTTCTCGGCCGCACCCTATCTTCAGGAGAAGCTGGGCGGGAAGATCGCGATCGGTGCGGAGATCACGACAGTGCAGAACGTGTTCGGCAAGCTGTTCAACGCCGGCACTGATTTCGAACGTGACGGATCGCAGTTCGATGCACTCTTCAATGATGGTGACACTTTCACCATCGGTAATTTGCCGGTTACGGTCATGCATGTCCCGGGCCACACTCCTGCCGACATCGCCTATGTCGTGGGCGAGGCAGTGTTTGTGGGCGATACCATGTTCATGCCCGATTACGGCACCGCGCGCGCTGATTTTCCCGGTGGCGATGCACGCCAGCTGTTCCGTTCGCTGCGCCGTATTCTTTCGCTCCCGCCCGAAACCCGGCTGTTCATGTGCCACGACTATCTCCCCAAGGGTCGCACCACCTATGTGTGGGAGACCACGGTGGCTGCCGAGCGTGAGGGCAACATCCACGCTCATGACGGCATCACCGAGGACGAGTTCGTGGCTATGCGCGAGGCGCGCGATGCAACGCTCGATATGCCGCGCCTGATCCTGCCTTCGGTGCAGGTCAACATGCGCGCCGGGCACCTGCCGCCGCCTGACGAGAATGGGGTCACCTACCTCAAGATCCCGGTCAACGCGGTATGAACCTGCCGGGGTTCCCTGATGCGGCGCCGCTCGCCGGTCTTGCGGGCGGGGTGCTGATCGGGCTGGCGGCGGCAATCATGCTGCTGGGGGTAGGGCGGATCGCCGGGGTGTCCGGTATCGCGGCCCGCGCTTTTGGGCTGGCGGACAGCTCGATGCCTCGCGCTGGGGCTTGGGCCTTCGTTATCGGCCTGCCTTTTGGTGCGCTTGTTGTAACGAGTCTGATCGGTGCCCCGACGCCCAGCTTTGCCGCGCCGGTTACGCTTGTGATCGCTGGGTTGATCGTCGGTGTCGGCACGCGGCTCGGCTCAGGCTGCACCAGCGGACACGGCGTGTGCGGGATGAGCCGGCTCTCGCAGCGCTCGCTCGTTGCCACGGCCACCTTTATGGTCACCGGCTTTGCCACTGTCGCGCTGATGAACGCGGCGTTCTGAGGAGGAATTGGACATGCAGAAGAACATGGGGGCTCTCGACAAGACCCTGCGCCTGATCGCCGCGATCATTGCCATCTCGCTGGCAGGGACGGGAGTGCTGACCGGCACTGCGGCGATTATCGCCTATGCAATCGCCGGGGTGTTCTTGGTGACGAGCCTCGTCTCCTTCTGCCCGCTCTATCGTCTGATTGGTCTGCGCACATGCGCCAACTGCTGATCCCCCTCGCTGCGGGCACGATCTTCGGTGCCGGGCTCACTATCGGCGGGATGACCGATCCTGCGCGGGTTCGCGGCTTCCTGGACTTGTTTGGCGCGTGGGATCCGACCCTTGCATTCGTGATGGGCGGGGCGGTGCTGGTGATGGCAATTGCTTGGACCGCACAGCGCCGGATGCTGCGCCCAGCTTTTGCCGATGCGTTTTCGCTGCCTGATCGCAACGACCTGACCCCGCGCCTTATCGGTGGTTCGGCGCTGTTCGGGATTGGCTGGGGGATCGCGGGCCTGTGCCCAGGGCCGGGCTTTGCTGCACTCGCAATTGCGCCCGCATCGGCGGCGATCTTTGTGGCCGCGATGCTCGCCGGAATGCTGGCAGTGCGCCTTTTGGAAGGACAGGGCTGATGGAACTCAAAACTATCGACGATACCCTTGCTGTCGCAGCGCAAATGCAGCCCGAGGACCTCGCCGCACTGGCCGGAGAAGGCTTTGCGGCTGTGATCTGCAACCGCCCCGATGGCGAGGAGCCGGGTCAACCCACGCTCGATGCCATGCGCGCGGCGGCGCAGGATGCAGGCCTCGCCTTCCATCACTTGCCCGTCGCAGGCGGTATCTTTCCGCCTGCTGCGGTCGCGGCTTTTGGCGCGATCCGGCGCGGCACGCACGGCAAGGTTCTCGCCTATTGCCGCAGCGGCACACGCGCCGCGACGCTCGACGCGCTCGCCAACGTGCACGGCCTGAGCGTGGCCCAGCGGCTCAGCCACGCCGACGCTGCCGGATATGACCTGTCGGCACTCGCTGAACGGATGGAAGCGAGCGGCTAGAGTTGCGCACTGAGGGAGGGAGAGGACATGACCAACACCAAGCACACCGTCGTCGTGATCGGCGGCGGCGCAGCCGGGATCGCCACGGCATCCTCGATGCTGAAACGCCGCTCGGGCCTCGACATCGCGATTGTCGAGCCGGCTGAAACGCACGCCTATCAGCCGGGATGGACGATGGTGGGTGGCGGCGTTTTCGATGTCGCTACCACCACCCGCCCGATGCATTCTGTCATGCCCAAGGGGGTTATCTGGATCAAACAGGCCGCGGCCAGCTTTCAGCCTGATGATAACCAGGTTACCCTACAGGATGGCAGCACATTGCGTTATGATGTGCTGGTTGTTGCCCCCGGTATCCGCTTGGCGTGGGAGAAAATCGCCGGGCTGAACGAAACCCTCGGGCAGAACGGCGTCACCTCCAATTATCGCGGGGACATTGCTCCCTACACCTGGCGCCTGGTGCAGCAGATGCAGGGTGGGCGAGCGATTTTCACTCAGCCGCCGATGCCGATCAAATGCGCCGGCGCGCCGCAAAAGGCGATGTATCTTGCCTGCGATCACTGGCGCCGTGCGGGCGTGCTGGGTGATATTGACGTCCAGTTCCACACCGCCGGTGCAGTGCTGTTCGGCGTGGCGGATTATGTCCCGGCGCTGATGAGCTATGTCGAAAAATACGGCATCAATCTCGAGCTCGGCAGCACCCTTGTGGCTGTGGATGGCCCCGCCCGTCAGGCCACCTTCGCCACCGCCGATGGCGAGGTGACGACCACGTTCGACATGCTGCATGTCGTGCCGCCGCAGGTCGCGCCGCAATGTGTGGCCGACAGCCCGCTTGCCGCCGCCAGTGGGTTCACAGACGTCGATCAGCACACGTTGCAACATGTGCGCTATCCCAATGTGTTCGGCCTAGGTGATGGCGGATCCAGCCCCAATGCCAAGACGGCTGCGGCCGCGCGCAAGCAGGCCCCTGTGGTCGCCGTCAATGCGCTGAGGCAGCTTGATGGCAAGGGGCCGACCGCCGGCTACGATGGCTATGGCTCCTGCCCGCTCACGGTTGAGCGCGGCAAGATCGTGCTCGCTGAGTTTGCCTATGGCGGCAAGCTCGCGCCGAGTTTTCCGACATGGCTGGTAGACGGCACCAAGCCCGCCCGCCTGTCATGGATGCTCAAGGCTGATGCGCTGCCGTGGATCTACTGGAACGGGATGCTCAAGGGGCGCGAATGGCTCGCCGGACCCGGCGGGCTGATCGCAACATAAAGACACAGACAATGCTCCAACGCTATTTCCCCATCCTCGATTGGGGCCGCACCTATGATCGTCCTGCGCTGACCAGCGACCTGATGGCGGCGGTGATCGTCACCATCATGCTGATCCCGCAGAGCCTTGCCTATGCGATGCTCGCCGGTCTTCCGCCGGTGGTCGGCCTGTATGCCTCGATCCTGCCACTGTTTGCCTATGCGATCTTCGGCACGAGCCGGACGCTCGCCGTCGGTCCGGTCGCGGTGGTCTCGCTGATGACGGCGAGCGCCGCGGGAGCGGTCGCGGCACCGGGAACAGCGGAATACTGGGAGGCGGCCATCACGCTCGCGGCACTCTCGGGTGTGATGCTGGTGGTGCTGGGGCTGTTGCGCCTCGGGTTCCTTGCTAACCTGCTCTCGCACCCCGTCATCAGCGGGTTCATTTCGGCCAGCGGCGTGCTGATCGCCACAAGCCAGCTAAAGCACATTCTGGGCGTGAAGGCCGGGGGTGAGACCTGGCCTGAGATGCTCCACGGGCTTGCCAGCAATCTGGGCAACATCAACCCTGCGACCCTCGCCATTGGTATCCCTGCCACGCTGCTCCTGTTCTGGGTGAGGAAGGGATTGAAGCCTGCTCTCCAAAAGCTCGGACTGAGCCCGCGCGCTGCCGACATGAGCGCGAAGGCGGGGCCAGTGGTGGCCGTGGCGTTGTCGATTCTGGCGGTCGTTGGCTTCGGGTTGCAGGCGCGGGGCGTCTCGATTGTCGGCGCTATTCCGCAAGGCTTGCCGCCCTTCATGCTCCCGTCGGCGGATATTGCCCTGATCGAGGCTCTGTGGGTGCCCGCGCTGCTGATTTCGGTGATCGGCTTTGTCGAGAGCGTGTCGGTGGCGCAGACGCTGGCCGCCAAGCGCCGCCAGCGGATTGTGCCGGATCAGGAGCTGATAGGGCTGGGCGCCTCGAACATCGCCAGCGCCCTGTCAGGCGGCTATCCGGTGACGGGAGGCTTTGCCCGGTCGGTAGTGAACTTCGACGCGGGCGCGCAGACTCCGGCGGCAGGTGCCTTCACCGCCATCGGCATCGCGCTCGCCAGCCTGTTCCTGACGCCGTTGCTCTACAATCTGCCCAATGCGACGCTTGCCGCGACGATCATCGTTGCGGTGCTCAGTCTGGTCGATTTCAAGACCCCGCGCCTGCTGTGGGCCTATTCCAAGGCGGATTTCGCTGCCCATGCCGCGACCATCGCCGTGACGCTGGTGGCCGGGGTGGAGATGGGCGTGATCGCGGGCGTCGGTGTCGGCCTGCTGCTGTATCTGTGGCGTGCGAGCCGTCCGCATGCCGCCATCGTCGGCCGGGTGCCGGGAACGGAGCACTTCCGCAATGTAGAGCGTCACAAGGTCCTTACCCTGCCGCATCTGCTGACCATCCGCGTCGATGAGAGCCTCACCTATCTCAACGCCCGCTGGCTGGAGGAATATGTCCTCGAACAGGTCGCCGAACGCCCGGCCCTGCGCCACGTGGTGCTGATGGCAAGCGCGGTCAACGCCATCGACGCCTCGGGGCTGGAGAGCCTTGAGGCGATCAATCACCGTCTCGCTGATGGGGGTATCAAACTGCACCTGTCTGAGGTGAAGGGCCCGGTGATGGACCGCCTGCAGCGCAGCCACCTGCTGCACGACCTGTCGGGCAAGGTCTTTCTCTCGCAGGACAGCGCCTTTGCCGAACTGGCGCACGATACGGGCGAGACACCTGGCGATCTAGATCCAATGGCAGCTCGCGGACTGATCTGAAAGCCCTCCTTCAATTACAGAATAATAAATATTGAAAGTGTGGTATCCTCTCCCACGCCCCCCGCTATACGGGGAGAGTTCGGGCGAACCGCGCGTTAAAGCTGCTTACTTGCTGATATTGTGAAAATTCGATTTCAATAAACGAGTAATTGAGTTATCTCCGAATCGCGCGCCCTGCTAAAGCGGTTGCACCCAAGCAAAGGAGCACACATCATGAGCCTGCACATCGGCGACACCGCCCCGGATTTCACCGTCAACACCACGACCGGCCCCATCAGCCTGCACGATTGGGCTGGCGATTCCTGGGTGTTCTTCTTCAGCCACCCGGCTGACTTCACTCCGGTCTGCACGACCGAAATGGGCACTACCGCACGCCTCGCCGCCGAGTTCGACAAGCGCAATTGCAAGCCGCTGGGCCTCTCCACTGACACGGTCGAGGAGCACCTCGAATGGGTGAAGGATGTCGACGAGACCCAAAACGTGACCTTGCGTTTTCCCATCGTGGCCGACCCTGATCTGGAAATCGCCAAGCTTTATGACATGATCCACCCTGATCAGTCCGAGACGGCGGCGGTGCGTTCGGTGTTCATTATCGATCCGGCGAAGAAGATTCGTCTGACCATGACCTATCCCATGAGCGTGGGCCGCAATTTCGACGAGATCCTGCGCGTCATCGACAGCCTGCAGCTGGCCGATAAGTCCCGCATCGCGACCCCCGCCGATTGGCGTCCGGGCGACAAGGTGATCATCCCGCCGTCTATCCCCGATGAAACGGCGAAGGAGATGTTCCCGCAGGGCTTCGAGACGATCAAACCTTATCTGCGGATGGTTGCTGTCGACTAAGGCTCTCTCCCCTGTGCACTGCCGGACAATACCCCAACCCCCGTCCGGCGGTGCACCCTTTTTTGGAAAACTACGCCACACCCCCGGATGCCACTCGGCCGCTACAACAGGAGCCCAAGGTATGAAGCGCATTCTCATGCTGGCGGCCCTCGGACTAATGGCTGCAAGCTGCGCCTCGGAGCAGGCGCAAAGTCCGGATCCTGCATTCGTGCAAGAGGCGGCGCAGTTGGCCGATACCTATCAGGCGAACCTTCAGGCGGAGCTATCGGCAGCGATCAAACAGGTCGGCCCGGTGGGGGCGATCGGGGTGTGCCAATCAGCCGCGCCTGCCATCGCAGCGGACCTGTCCAGCAAAGGAGATCTTGCCGTCAGCCGTATTGCGCGCCGCAACCGCAATCCTGACAATGCTGTGCCCGCCGACCTCGATGCGCTCTACCAGCAACTCGAGCGTGAGCCCCTGCGCGCCGGAAAGCCGCACGTCGTGACCGCCACCATCGGTAACCGCGAGGTGTTCATGCGGGCCCTGCCGATGAAAGATCAGCCCTGTTCGCAGTGCCACGGAGCCAGCATCGCCCCAGAGGTCAAAGCGGCTATTGCCACCAGCTACCCCAATGACCGCGCAACCGGATTTACCGCCGGTGACCTGCGCGGTGCCATGCTAGTGACGCGGCCAGTGCGCTGACTGACAACAGGCGGGTTCGCGCTCTGGTGCGAGCGTCAGTCCTGTATGATGGCATAACCCTTGAGCTGCAGGGTCGCTATGGTGGTGATCGCTGAGACATCGACCCGCACGTCCGGGTTCAATTCTTCCCGCGCAAATCCATTGGCAGCCATCGATTGTCCGCACAGCCGAACGCTGACTCCCGCGGCGGTCAATTGCCGGATCAGTTCGGCATTGGGGTTCGTCTCGCCCTCAAAGCGCTTGGCGAAGGCGGCTTCGCTCAGGGTGAATTTTGCCGCCGGGCCGTGGATTGTGACAACGATGTCCCCGGCCTGCGGCGCTGCCCCGTGCCGTGCCAGCAGGTTCACCATTCGCGCGACCCGTTCCAGCCCCTGATGCACTTCGCCGGCCTTGCGCGCAGGCTGGGACACGTCGAAAACGATCCGGTAACGCAGGCTGGGATCGACCGCCTCGAACGGATCGGCAATCTCTGCAAACTTGCCATAGTCCGGGATCAGCGGAGCTGATGTCTGGGCGATGGCAGGCGCGGATGCGATCATTGCGAGGAGGGCGAGAGATTTGATCATGGAAACAGTCCATCCCTGTAGCTGCGAGTGAGCCGTTGGCCTATCATGACCCTCGGTCAGATGAATTGGAACAAGAAGATCGCACATCTTCGGGATCTTTGGCGGTGAGACGGCAACTTCTTGTCGGCATGATGATTGGAGCCGCAGGCGCGGCTTGCTTGTTCGTGGTGGCTGACAGGCTGGGCTCGCCTTCGCCTTCCGAACCGCCCTCGTTTCCGGTGCAATTGCAAGCCGCCGGGGCATTCAGACCTCCGTCGGCGGCCGACGCGCCCAAGGACGCCTATGGCGATGCCGTCCGGTTCGGCGAGCAGCTGATGACCGACACGGCGAACCATGCGCCGCAATATGTCGGCAATGGCCTGGTGTGCAGCAATTGCCATCTCGATGCGGGGCGCAAAGCCGGAGCCGCGCCCCTGTGGGCGGCGTTCGTCAATTTCCCCGCGTTTCGGGCCAAGAATGGCGAGATCAACACCTTTCAGAAGCGGGTGCAGGATTGTTTCCTCTACAGCCTCAATGGCACCCCGCCGCCGTTGGGGAGCCGCGAATTGATCGCGATCGAAAGCTATGCCGCCTTCATGTCGCGCGGTTTGCCGAGCGGAATGTCGCCGCCAGGGCGCGGGTTTCCCGAGATCGATGCGCCCGAGCAGGCGCCGGACGATCGGCGCGGGGCCATGGTTTACGGGCAGAAATGCAGCGCCTGCCACGGCCCCGATGGTGCAGGCCAGAAAATCGCGGGCGGCCCGGCCTATCCTCCGCTGTGGGGCGCGCGGTCCTATAACTGGGGTGCAGGCATGGCGCGGATCGACAAGGCCGCCGCCTTTATCCGCGCCAATATGCCGCAAGGGAACGAGGGCAGCCTGACCGTGCAGGAAGCATGGGATGTGGCGCATTACATCGACGGCAAGACTCGCCCGCAGGACCCGCGTTTCACAAGCAGCGCAAAGGCAACCCGCACTCTCTACCAGGATACGCCCTTCTCGCGTTATGGGACGGTCGTGGGCGGAGTATCGCTGGGCGATCCTTCCAACACACCGCAGTCCGGCCTCGTCCGCTAGGGACCGCACGACTTATCGCTTCTCGCTGAAGCGGTAGGATTCGTGGCAACCGATGCAGGTGTCGAGCGCTTGCAACCGCTTGGCCTCGTAGTCCGCAAGATTTCCGGCTTCGAGATCGGTGGCCATGCCGGCAAAGGATTGGCGCATCCGCTTGCTCATCGCGCGAAAGCCGTCCGGAAGCGCTTCGTGAAACCCCTGCGGATGATCGCGGTTGGCCCCTGGCCCCTGTTCGCGCGCGAGCCGGGCCATGGCGCTGCGATCATCGGCGGATCGGGCCTCGTCCAGATTGCGGAGCGTCACCAGCAGCTCGCGCATCTGACGCAGCGCGAATTGGCGTTGCTCGGGATTGAGCACCACCGCTTCGCGGGGGTCGGCGTCCTCTGCTGCCTTGCCTGTTGCGGCGTCTGTTGCAGCATGGGCTTCGGGCGTCACGACTTCCGGCCAGAACGCAGCGAAGGCAAGCATCGCCAGAATCGCGCCGAGTAGGACGACAATCAGGTTGCCCTGGGTCTTTGTCATCGAATGTCGCCTTTCACGGGTTCCGGAATTGACCCGAACGGACAGCCTGAGGCTGCCTGACTGCGCTGCTGGAGATTTTCCATGTGACAACCCAGCGCGTCGATACGCTGCGACAGGTTTGCGGCCAGCGGTGAGGCTGGCACATTTTCGTCCCAAGCCCGGTGGAAGCAGGCGAGCCACCCCGCGATTTCCTCAGGCCCGATGGGCGCAACCAGATGGCGTTGTCGCAGGCGCGGGTGGCCGTATTTTTCGCGGTAGAGTTGCGGACCGCCCAGCCAGCCCGTCAGGAATTCATAGAGCTTTTCCTCGGCCCGTTGCAGCGATGGCGGATGCACGTCGCGGCACGCTTTGGCTTCGGGCAGGATGTCCATCAGTTCATAGAGCCGCGCGCAGACGGCTCGCACCATCGGCTCGCCGCCAAGCGCATCATAAGCGCTGGCAGAGGCCTCAGTCGCGTTCACTCGAGGCCGTCTTCATTGGGCAGGCTGTGGAACTCGTGCCAGATGCCGTTGAGCACGGCGACGCCGACGGCAAGGCCAAGTCCCAGAACCCAGGCAAAATACCACATGGCCAATCTCCTTGTGCGCTTCGTTCAGTAGAAATCGGGGTTGAGCGAGACTTCCTCTTCGCTGACCCGGCCGAACATCACCTTGTAAGCCCATGCCGTGTAGAGCAGCACCAGCGGGAGGAAGACCGCGGTGACGATCAGCATGACAAACAGCGTCAGATGGCTCGACGACGCGTTCCAGACCGTCAGGCTCGATTGCGGATCGATCGAGCTGGGCAGGATGAAGGGGAACATCGACGCGCCCACCGAACCGATGATACCGACATTGGCCGCGGATGAGCCGGCGAAGATCAGGCCGTCATTGCGGCGCTTGATGCCGATAAGAGCAATAACCGGCCCCATCAGCCCCAGCAGCGGCAGCACCATTAGCGCGGGGTAGCTTGCGTAGTTGTTCAGCCACGCCCCGGCGGACAGCACAGTGCCCGTCAGGCGCGGGTTGGACGGCCCGGCGGCATCAACCGCGCCGGCAATCGCGAACCCGAGATCGCCATAGGCCAGCCACATCCCGCCTGCGGCATAGAGCACGATCACCGCCATGGCAGCCCAGGTGCCGAACCGCATGGCGCGCGCACGCACCGGGCCGGGCTCAAGCTTCATGGCCAGCCAGCCTGCCCCATGCAGCACCAGCATCGCCACCGACACCAGCCCCGCCAGCAGCGCGAAAGGCGAGAACAGCCCGAGGAAGCTGCCTTCATAAAAGGCCCGCATCGTGTCATCGAGCCGGAACGGCGCGCCGGTCAGCACATTGCCAACCGCGACCCCGAACACCAGTGCCGGCACAAAGCCGCCCACGAACAGCGCCCAGTCCCAGCGCGCCCGCCAGCCCGGATCGGGCCGCTTGGAGCGATACTTGAAACCGACCGGACGCAGGATCAGCGCCGCCAGCACCAGGAACATGGCGAGGTAAAAGCCCGAAAAGCTGATCGCATAGACATAGGGCCAGGCTGCAAAGATCGCTCCGCCGCCGAGAATGAACCACACTTGGTTCCCTTCCCATGTGGCGCCGACGGTGTTGATCACCTGCCGGCGTTCCAGATCATTCCGGGCCACGAAAGGCAGCAGCGAGGCCACCCCGAGATCGAACCCGTCACTCAGGGCAAAGCCGATCAGCAGCACGCCCATCAGGGCCCACCAGATCACGCGCAGAGTTTCATAATCGAGAGGCATGATGAACTCCTCGGGAAAGTAGCCGCTATTCGGCGGGAACAGCGGTGAAATCGGCGCGGGCCGGGGCAGGGCGGGGCGTGGCCGCAGGGACCGGCCGCCAGGGGACATAGCATTCCGGCCCCTTTCGGATCGCCGCCAGCATCAGTCTGACCTCGATTACTGCGAGTGCGCCATAGAGCAGCGTGAAACCGATAATCGTGGTCCACAATTGCCCGACGGTGAGGCTCGATGCGCCAAGGAAGGTCGGCAGCACGCCCTCGATCGCCCAGGGTTGGCGGCCATATTCGGCCACTGCCCAACCCACTTCGGCAGCCAGCCACGGCAGCGGGATAGCCAGCACCGCGATGCGCAGGAACCACCGCTTGTCGAACCTGCGCGCCGTGGTCATCCACACCGCAAAGGCGAAGAAAGCGATGAAGGCAAAGCCGAGCCCCGCCATGATGCGGAACAGCCAGAACAGGACCGGGACGTTGGGCACGGTGCTCCATGCCGCCTTCTCGATATCAGCCGAGGTGGCAGCCAGCGGATCATCGACAAAACGCTTCAAGAGCAGGGCATGGCCGAGATCGTGCTTGTGCCGCTCGAAGGTCTCGCGCGCGGCAAGATCCTTAGGGTTCTGCTTGAGCGTCTCCAGCGCAGCATAAGCGGGTAGGCCATTGCGGATCCGGGTGGCAGCGCCCTCAACCAGCGGCGTGATCCCGGCCACTTCGCCCGTGAGGCTGCGGGTCGAGATCAGGCCCAGCACATAGGGGATCTTGACTTCATAGGCGGTCTCGCGCTGGTCGTTCGAAGGGATGCCGAAGATCGACAGGCCCGCAGGCGCGGCCTCGGTTTCCCACATGCCTTCGACAGCAGCCAGCTTCATCTTCTGGTTTTCGGTCAGGGCATAACCGCTCTCGTCCCCGAGCACGACGACCGACAGCGAAGAGGCAAGGCCGAAGGCGGCGGCCACGGCGAAGCTGCGCTTGGCAAAGCCGACATGGCGTCCGCGCAGCAGATACCACGCACTCACGCCCAGCACGAACACCGAAGCGGTGACATAGCCCGCGCTCACCGTGTGCACGAACTTGGCCTGAGCCACCGGATTGAAGATCACCGCCATGAAATCGGTCACCTCCATTCGCATCGTCGCCGGATTGAAGTCGGCCCCGACGGGGTTCTGCATCCAGCCATTGGCGATGAGGATCCACAGGGCGGAGAGGTTGGAGCCCAGAGCCACCATGAAGGTGGTGAAAAGGTGCTGCCGCTTGGTCAGCTTGTCCCAACCGAAGAACATGAGGCCGACGAAGGTCGCCTCGAGGAAGAAGGCCATCAGACCCTCGATCGCCAGCGGCGCGCCGAACACGTCGCCGACATAGTGGCTGTAATAGGCCCAGTTGGTGCCGAATTCGAACTCCATGGTGAGGCCCGTAGCCACCCCGAGCACGAAGTTGATGCCGAACAGCTTGCTCCAGAACCGCGTGATGTCGCGCCAGATCGGGCGATCTGTCATCACATACACAGTTTCCATAATGACCAGCATAAAGGAGAGGCCAAGGGTCAACGGCACGAACAGAAAGTGATACATTGCCGTCAGCGCAAACTGGAGCCGCGAGAGCTCAACAACCGCCATGTCCATTAGATTTTTCCCGTCCTCAGCCTGAGTCGTGCACCCAGTGTCCAATTTGGGTTACACCTGCCGCTAATCCATGTAAAGATAAGCAGCCTGCATAAAATACATCACTTAGTGATAATATGAAATCAAAAAGCGCCTCCTTCCACCTAGTCCTGACCCTTGAGGCCGTCGGCGCTATCCTGTTTGCGGGTGGCTTGGCGATGGGGGTGGGTGCCGTCGGTGGCGAGCGTCTGGACGGTTACACGGGTGCGGCAGTCGCAATCTTGCTGATGACAGGCGGAGCTGTGCGCGGGGCCGTGATGGCGGCGAATGAAGCGGTCGCTGCGGCAGGCGCGCAGCGGCAAGTGGCTGGCCTGCGCCAGCTCTTGATCCCGCATTTGCTGTCCGGCTGCCTTGCAGAACCGCTGCCTCCAGGGGAAGCTGCGACGGTTGCTGTTGACCAGGTCGAGGCGCTGCGGATGCGCGCCTTGCGCTTCGCGCCGGTCCGCTTTGCTGCCGTGGCAGCACCAGTGCTGGTGCTGGCGGCGACCGCCTCTGCCTCGCTGATCGCAGCGGCGATCCTGCTGTTCACTTTCGTCTTCTTCGTGCTGGTGCTGATCCTGGTCGGCACGGCAGCAGCGCGGGAGGCGGACGCGCAGCTTGCTGCGCTGTCCACCCTGTCAGGCCTGCTCGAAGACCGTCTCCGCCACCTCCCGATCATCCGTCATTTCGGAGCTGAGGAACGGATTGCCCGGCAGATCGGGCAATCCTCGCGCGAAGTGTCGCAGCGCACACTGGCCGTCCTGCGCAAGGCCTTCCTATCGAGTGGGGCGCTTGAATTTTTCGCGGCTTTGGCGGTGGCGCTCGTGGCAGTCTATTGCGGCTTTAGCCTGCTTGGCCTGTTGCCGTTCAAGGTGCCCGAGGAGCTGACGCTGGGCGAGGCCTTCTTCGCGCTGGCGCTCGCGCCCGAGTTCTACCTGCCGATGCGCCGGCTTGCCGCAGCCTATCACGAAAAGCAGCTGGGCGAGGCGGCAGAGCGCGCTATTGCCCCTCTGCTTTCCGAAGCCGCCGCGCCCCGGCCCGCAACCACCCCCTTCGCCGGACTTGCCGTGGACGGAATGGCCCTACAGCTGGGCGAGCGGCGCGTCGGCCCGCTTTCGTTCGCGATTCGGCAGGCCGGGATCATCGCGCTGCTTGGTCCGTCAGGGAGCGGCAAGACCTCGGTGCTGGCGGCGATCGCTGGTCAGATTGTGCCTGCCGACGGGACAATCTGCGTGGCGGGCAGCGCGTGCGGCCCTGATGCCAGTTCCATCGCCTGGGCAGCCCAAAGACCTTTGCTACTTCCGGGGACACTCGCCCAGAACCTCGCGCTGGCCCGCCCCGACGCCGCCCGCGAGGCTATCCTCGAAGCGGCGACCATGGTCGGTCTGGGGGGGCTGCTGATGCGGCGCGGTCTCGATCTGCCGATTGACCCGGGCGGGGCGGGGCTTTCGGGAGGAGAGCGCCGCCGTATCGGGATCGCCCGTGCCATTCTTTCCGATCGGCCGCTGATCTTGCTGGACGAGCCGACGGCCGACCTTGATGCTGCCTCAGCTGCCGAGATCGCCACGCTCATCGAGCGTCTCGGCCGGGAGCGCGCACTCATCATTGCCACACATGACAGCCAGTTGGTTCCCCTTGCGCAGGCGGTGGTGCGTCTATGAACGAGCGCGAACTTCTCGCCGACTTGCTGGACGCCACCGGAACGGGGCGCAGCCGTTTGCGGCTCGCTGCTGCGGCGGGTGCGGTTGCCAGTCTGTCGGCTGTGGCTCTGCTTGGCCTTTCGGGCTGGTTCCTCGCGTCGGCGGCGCTGGCCGGCGCGGCCGGGGTCGTGGCGGCACAGGGATTCAACTACCTCATCCCCTCGGCCGCAATCCGGCTGCTTGCGATCCTGCGCACGGCGGGCCGCTATGGCGAGCGCCTGCTCGGGCATCAGGCAGCACTGGAGGGTATGGCAGCACTGCGCGCCCGCCTGTTCGCCCGCCGGGCCGCGATCGACTCACGCGCGGACAGCGATGATGCGGGTGCTGCCAGCGCAGCCTTGCTCGACGATATTGCCGCGCTCGAGGACATCGTCATCCGCCGACCTGCGGTTTCTGCCGGATTGGCAGGAGCCGTGCTTTCGGTGGCGCTGGCCGCCCTGGCCGGGTGGAAGGCTGCCGCGGTTCTGGCGTTGGTGCTCGTCGCATTGCCGTTGTTCCTGCGCTCTTTGACCCTGCATCTGACGGCCAAGCCATCCGCACAGCTTGCCGATGCTCTCGTGTCTCTTCGTAAGGCGATGACCGAGTTTGCCGCCGTCCGCGCAGAGATTGCAGCCTATGGTTTGACACCTCGGATCATCGAGGCACTCGCTCCGCTGGAAGCCGCGCATGACCGCGCGAAAACGCAGCTCGTCAAGGCTGAGGCCATGATCGGCGCGGCGCAGACCCTCTACACGGCAGCCGTCGTAGCGATGGTGTTTGCGCTGTCCGATGGCACAGCGCCGATTGTCGCCCTCGCGGTGCTGGCAAGCGGGGCAGGGGTTGAGGCAACAGGCGGCCTTACGCGTAATGCTCTGCGCAAGGCGGGGATCGAGCGCTCGCTTGCCCGCTTGGCTGAACTGTCGCGTTCACCCGAGGTTGCGGCTCCTTACGAGGTCCGGCCGACACCGGCAGCGCCGCTGGTGCTCGGCGCAACCGCAATCGCCCCGGGCGAGCGTGTCGCGATCAGTGGCATTTCCGGATCGGGCAAGACGCGTCTGATCGAGGCCTTGGCGGGTCTGCGTCCGGCGGCGCATCCGCTACGTGTCGGAGGTGTGCCAATTGCCGAGGTCAACGCCGATGACCTGCGACGTCAATTCGCGCTCGCGCCGCAGGATCCGGCGCTGCTCGTGGGCACGGTGGCCGATAACCTGCGCATCGCGGCACCAGGGATTGATGCCGACATGATGCTTGTTGCGCTGCGGATTGTTGCGCTTGAGGCGCGAATCGTCACCGCGCCCGATGGCCTCGACACCTGGCTGTCGAGCGATGGTGGATTTCTCTCGGGCGGTGAACGCAAGCGCCTGGCACTGGCCCGCGCGCTGCTGGCGCGGCGGCCATGGCTATTGCTTGATGAACCGACCGAGGGGCTGGACAAGGCGACAGAGCTAGCGGTGGTCGAAAATCTTCAGGGCTGGCTGGATAAAACCGGGACCGGGCTGATTCTTGTTTCGCACCGCCCCGCTGCACTTGTGTTGAGTCACAGGGCCCTGCCGATCACTTCGCTTGAGGCTTGGGAGGACGGAGCAGCTTGAGCGCGCCGCCCTGTTCCGGACATTCTGCGACCTGATTTGAAGCAATGTTCGGGTGCAGCGGCCGGCTCGTGCCTTCCGACAGGAAAGGTGCCGATCAACACCCGGCGGGAACCAAAGTTGTAAATGCGCGACATATCCGGCATTCAGCCGATAACAGAGCGAGGGAAACGCGGAATGGACATCGGTATTGAAGCGCCCGACCGGGCCCGATCGGCGCAGGCGATCAAAAAGCTGCTTGCTGATACTTACGCCTTGTACCTCAAAACCCATGGTTATCATTGGAACGTCGAGGGGCCACACTTCCAGCAACTCCATGCCCTATTCATGGAGCAATACACCGAGATGTGGACTGCCGTTGACGAACTGGCCGAAAGAATTCGAGCCCTCGGCCACTATGCGCCCTCGTCCTACGCGGAGATGGCATCAGTATCATCAATTGCAGAGGAAACGGGCCGGCCAGACTGGCGCGAAATGGTGGCAAACCTCGCCAAGGGTCACGAGGAAGTCGTCCGGTCAGCCAGGGAGGTCCTCAGGATCGCGGAAGAAATAGGTGACGATGCCACTGCTGACGTCGTCACGCCCAGAATAACACTGCATGAAAAAACGGCGTGGATGCTGCGGGCGACTGGAGCATGAATTAATCACAGGAAAAAGCTGTGCGCGACCAGCTTATTGGTTTGAGACGATTCTCAATTTAACATAATGTTTATTATCAATTTTCGGAATTGTCTCTGCAATTTAGACAAGACACTATTTCCGCTAGATAGAGATGTCACTACCTGATGCAGTGGGGGCTGTGCAAATAACAGTGTTGGCCACGAGGCACCACTAGGTCTTTGCGGCACGCGGCGGCATCGACTGACTGTCGCTCGCCAATTCAACGCCATCGCACAACGGTGCCGGTACGCAACATTGCAGCGCCCAGATCGCGGCCATCGCTCAGCCTGCAAGACGCAACAACCCGACCGTAGCTTTGATGCGAAGCCCGGCAGCGCATTGGCGGTGCAGAAACCTTTACATGGCCAGAAGAAAGCCTCCCCTTGGCCCCGCCCAGAAGAGCGACCAGAGCATCGCGAGCCTCGACCCCTGAAGACCGCGGGCAAGGGTGCCCCGCCGGCAACTGCCGTCCAATTCGCGCGCAGCAATGTTGCCCAGGCGGATCTTCGGCCCTTCCGCGCACCAGATCGGGCCATCTCCATCCCAGACAGCAACCGGTGTGCAGAGGAACGCTGCACTGGCGGCTACCGTCAGCAAACTCATCCTGAGAACCTTCTCCTTTGCCTTAGTTTAACCTTGAAGCGCGTCATCTGAACGGTCGAATACATTGGTGGCGCGGCACTGGACAATCACGCCGGACCCATATCACACCAAGATATTGGATTATGCTTGGAGCACAGAGGTTTGGGACATAGGACAGGCCCGCCTTTGGATAAGATGTTCGACTTTCTGACGGACCTCGACATCAAACTTGGGACTCCGGTGTCCGAGATACTGGTTGAGAAAAGCGCGATCTGCCGACCCGTGCGGAGGCAACATCTGGCTGGCGAGCACCTTCTCCACCATTAAATCAAGCCGAACCCTCGCCTCAGCCCGTGGTCCGGCGGGCTTTAATGCGCCGCATCTGATCATTCTCCCGCGCACTTCCGGACGAAAGCAAACGCATGTTGGATTATAGTATTTTTCCAACCATTTGTAGTCCGGATGCTTGCTATTCCAGTCCACTTCTCCGCTCTCGATCCCGCATAATAGTGCCTCCAGTTTTGCTCTTGTTGCCTCAATACGGGTAGCACGAGGCTGCAAGTGACCGGACGCGATCAGGCGGGCGCGCAAATCAGGGCGGTGCCCGGGAAAGCTGGGTGACAGAAGATTCCTCAGTCTATCTTCGGCTTGGCTGAGGTTGCCATTTTGCCGCAGTTTTGCGCGGCCCTGGATAATGTCTTCAACAAGCGCTTCAGCCTGAAGCGTCGAATTCCCTTTGCTGAAGCTCGAGAGTTCGATCCGCGAGTGCTGGATCGAGCCCGCTGCAAACTCAACATCGAACAGGGGCACTCGCTCTACAGGAATATCGATGCCCCCCAGTCTGAGAGCCGTGCGCCTCGGAGCGGTGGTGCTGAACTGGCCGTCGGGACTAATGTTGGTCTTCAGCATGGCCACGTCCGCAAGGGTATCGAGCGAGAATGTCAGCTCGTCCTCGGCCGCGTAAACCTCCCGCATGGGGTCCAAAAATGACCGGTAGTATTGCCGCGAGCGGGAGACCGCGACGCTCAACGCGTCGACAGCATAATAGTAGGTGCTGCCCGGTTTCTGCTCCGCCTTTCTGATCAGGCGTCCGATCTTCTGGATGGCATTGCGGTAATTGTAGGGGTTCCAGGCGCAGTCGAAGCCGAGATGAAGCTCAGGGTAATCGAAGCCTTCGCGAAGCCGATAGACAACGCAAGCGATCTTGGTTGTGCCATGCGGGTCGCGCCAAGCCTGGAGCTGTGGGTCGAATTCATCAGCGCCTTGTCCCGCTCTACTTTCGCCCAGAATGGCGGTCGCATAGTTTTGCGTGCCGAAAATCGTGTTGATGTATTCCGCGCAGGCCCGCGCATGCGCCTTGCTGGGTAACCAGAAAATAGCTTTCGAGCCGCTGTGATTGGCCTGGTACAGGTTCGCCATAAGCCGATATCTGTGTTCCACCAGCGCAGGAACGTCTCGCGGTCGCAGCCCCGCCCGGCGAGTTCCTGAACCTGCCGGGTCAGCTTCTCGAACGTACTGTCGGCACAATCCTCGTCGATAACGATATTGCTCCTTTCATGTTGGAAGGCCCTTCTCAGGTCGCAGTATTCGTCCGACAATTTGAGCTCGAGCTTCAGCGAGCAATCGACGCGCACCAGATCGACGCTGTTCAGGTGGCCGCTGTCAAATGCCGACTGATAGCCATAAAAAGCAGTGTGGTTTTGCCGCTGGCCCATGGTGCTCTCGTTCAGCATCCACGGAGTTGCCGAGATCCAGACCGTCTTGTGGCCATCGACCGAATGACGGGGAAGCACCGCTTCTGTTGGGTGGCCGATTGGAACGCACCTCCCATATGACATTCATCAACGAGGGCGATGTGAGGGCTGTCCTTGTCGATCAGTCCCTTGACGCAGGATGACACATATTTCCGCCAGGTGAGAAAATGCCACTGCTGGGCGGGGTCGGCGAGACCCTCTTCAACGAGCTCGGCGAGGCTGGCGCGGGCCTGCTTCAACAGGTCAATCGTGTGGGCGAGATAGTAGACCTCGCCAATTCCGAGTGAACGGGCCAGCATCGCCATCACAACCGTCTTCCCTGTCCCGGTCGGGGCTTCCAGATAGGCATAGTCGCTTCTGGCGAGGATCTCTTCCAGGTTGTCGACGAGATTGATCTGATAGTCCCGGGCTGTTCTCGCAGACGCGCCCTGCTCGCAATGTTGATCGCCAGGATCATCGTCGCGGCGGAAATCCGGGCTTTGTCGTTCCAGTCTGCAGCATGTCCTTTCCTTTCGAGGCAGATTTTCATTGTATCGTTCAGTGCTGGGGATGGCTCACCGCCAGAAACCGTCGCGCCTTTGGCCGTGCTGGTTGTCGTAGTTTTCGCGGGTGTCGTAGGCGCTCTTGCGGATACCCACTTCGACGCGCTGCCCGCCGACGTTGCGGATGTGGAGGTCGCGCAGATCGACCTTGTTGCGCTGGGCCCAGTCCTTCGCCTCGCGTTCACTCCCGAAGGTCCCTGCGTCTTCGTAGTCAAATGCCATGTCTGTTCTCCTTCCTGATGATGATGTTGACGGCCCGTTTCAGGGGCTTTGCGCGACCCTTGTGCAGCGGGAGAAAGGCATCGGCGCGCTGTTCCTGAAAAGAGCCGCGCGCTGCGCCACCAGCCTCACAAAGGCGGCCGCGATCGTGCCCACCAGAACTGCGACAAGGATCACCAGACCTATCGCCACAACTCGGCGGCCATTTCTGGTTATCGAGGGCGGCTCGCAGATCAGCGCATCCCTGAACCCCGTGCGTATTGAGGTCGCAGACCACAAAGCTGTCCCCGCCAGCGGCACGCGCAATCTCCGAGAGTCCTGCCTCGTTCACCAGATTGGTCAGGGTAACTTGCTGCGTGAGGTGAATCTCGAAAGTGTCTGAAGGCGGTTTGCTCGCTTTTGTATGGCCCATCTGTGTCACGATCTTCCTCCTATCGGCTGCGTTCGATGTTGCGTTCGGGAACGTCCAATTGCGGCGTTGCCCGAAGGCTCGCCGGATCGATCCGTGAGGCAGATGCTTGCCTGTCCTCAGGCGCCCTCAAATGATCGGGAATTGTGGGGCGAAACTCGCCAGCTTCGCGGCCGCTGCGCTTCGTCTCGACCTGCTTTTCGCCAAGGTTTCGAGCGCGCTGGTCTTGCCGCCCGGATTGCGGTCGATCTGCGCCAGGAGCCGATCGCGGTCGTTGGTGACGATTGTGATGTCATCGCGCACCCGTGTCATCATGACGAGCGCCAGACGCTGGTTTGACAAGTGCCGGCTGATGAGTGCATCTCACCGATCGCCATGTCGCGGGTGTCGCCCTGCGCCTGATGCATGTTATCGCATAGGCCAGCCCCAGGCGCTCGAGCATGCGGTCATTCTGCTTGAGTTCTACGGTCTCGCCTGCCTTGTTCTCGAGCGTGACGATCCCATCCTGATTCCGAGGATCCTCGCCTCCTCGGACTTCATCAGCCCCTGGCATCATCCTTTTCGGTCCAGCGGATCTTGTCGCCTTCGTAGATTGTCTCCTTGTGCTTTCGGAGAGCCTCAAGGCATCGCGCTTGTCCGAAGGGTCGATTGCCGCCGGATCGAATTTGATCAGCTTGCCGCTTTCATCGCGCAGCATGACCCGGCCCTTTGCATCGATGCCTTCGACATCGTACCGGCCCCGAACAAGCCCTCCGGGGGCGTTCTGGCGCGTCACCTCGAGCAACTGACCCGTGCTGTAGGTTGCGGCGTAGCGCAGCTCCTCGCGCGTCGCGTGGGCCGGGAGGAGAGTGGTCAGCCTAAGCCCTTCCCCTGGATCGCCCCTTCTGCCTTCAGGCCCTGCTGGACCATTCGGTTGAGTTCGCCGCGCGCCGCACGTCCTGACGAATAAATCGCGGTTCGCTCGCGATCGTCCGGCGACAGCTCCAGCCATTTTTGAGCGGTGACCTTGAGGTGGTCTGCGCCTGCTTCCACGACGCGCTCGCCAAGCGAGGCAAAGCTTCCTTGAACATGCCGGCGCGCACCAGGCCGCCGCTTCTTTCATGTGCTCGGTGCGTTGCCGCAGACTGGTGTCGATGCGGGCCATTGCGGGTTGTCGGACTGGATCAGCGAAAAGCTTTGCCCGCCTCGATCGGTTGCAACTGAGCGCGGTCTCCATCATGACCAGCTTTTCAACACCAAGCCGGTTGGCGATCGTGAGCAGGTCATTCATCGCTTGTTCGCAACCAGCGACGCCTCGTCCAAGACAGCACTTTGCCGCGCAAAGCTTCGCGCGATGCCTCGAACTTCGGACCCGACCCCGCAAGCGCGGGCCGCAGATGCTCATTCACAAAGGATGAGACGGTTCTTGCTGCGATTTCCTGCCTGACGACCTCTCCATCTGGCCCGCGTATCTCCGTCCGGTCCGAAGATCGCTGACCATCTTGGTTGGCAAAGGCGAGGCCGATCACCTCCCTTCCCTCCTGATGCGCCACGCTGCAATCGCCGAGATGATCGTCGTCTTTCCGGCACCTGCGACACCCTGGATCACGACCGTGCGGTCCTTGCTGGCGAGCGCCAGTGTTCCGGCGGCAATCTGCTCGGCGTTGAGGTCATGAGTGCCCGCAACTTGCCGCAAGCGCCCGGGCGCCTCGGCGGCTTCGATAATGGCCTGGCCTGCACCCTTTCCCGCGGCGACATTAGCGAGCGTTGCCCGCTCTATCTCGACATGTTCAGTGTGGTGTATTTCTCGGGCCGGCCATCGAGCCTGCCGCTCTTGCCCTCAAGCACCTCCCGTCGGCCACCAAGACGCCGATCCGTGCTTCCACCCGTCAGCGGTCACGCTTTTACGCCGAGGTCGAGCGCGGTCTTGACCAGGTCGCCCCGGTCCAGGAGGTTTCGCGTTCGCTGATGACCCTGATCGCAGAAGCGGTTGCCATCTCAGTGCGCAGCTGCGTGGGCGTCAGGGTGATCCGTTGCAGGCCATTGGTTGTCAGTGTGTCCGCTGGCCGGGTGTAGAGCTTCACGCTGTCGCGGAGCACGCTCAGCGTTTCCTGCACCCGCTGAGGCGATCCCAATGGGCTTTCGCGCGCCTCCGAGCCGCGTTCCCGTGCCTGTTCGACCAGCGCCTTGGCATCGAACCCCAGCCCGGCAGCGCGCTTGGCCCATTCTTGCCTGAGCGCCAGCTTGTCGTCCGATTCAGCTTGGGATCGCGGTGCGCTTGTGATTTCACGCAAGGCTTCTGCGTCGTTTGCGCTCTTCCCGAGTTCTCGGCCGTCGCCAGAATGGTCAGGCGACGCTGGCTGAAAGCTTCGATCACATCGCGCCCAGCCCTTGATCTCGAACTGGCCGTGCTTGCCCGTGATCTGGGTTTCGTAGCCGAGCTTCTCGAGGTTCGTCCGCAGCGCGGCGTTGTAGATGGAGCCAAGGACTGTGTTGTTCTTCCAGATCTCTCCGTTCCAAAGCGCCTTCCATTGCCAGCCTTGTCCTGCGTCATCGCAGCAATGACAGCATGGGTATGGTTCTGCGGGTCCAGCGCCCGGTCGTGTCGTGCTGGAACAGGGCATAGAGGAGCTTGCCTGTGACCACGCCCTCGCCGTTGGCATTGCGTGATCTATCGCGGGCCTGCGCATAGTGCTTCTCGAGATAGGCCATGGTCGCCTTGACCGCGGCCAGCTGTGCGTCGAGGATCCGCTTGTCTCCGCCCAACTGCGCCAGCAGGCTGGCCGATTTCGGCATGGAGAATGTGAGGTCTATTCCCGAGCGGCGGTTTGCGTTGCCATTTACGACGGTGTCATCGGGCAGTTTGCCATCGAGGACTTTTTCGAAGTCATCCTTGGCAACGGGACCAGCAAGACCGAGTGCTTCGGCGCCCTTCCCGCCCCATTCGCTGAGCTCCGCAGGGCCATCGCCGACATAGTAGTCGTCCTTGGCGAAGTAGTTTGCGGCGCCGCCTGCTGATGCGACTGATGCGACCGAAAGCATCTCAGGCTACCCTTGCCTGTTCGCGCCGGAGCATCGGCCCTGCACATTGTGCGCAGATAGGGGCACACTGGCAGGTCTGTCCTGCCGCGCTCATCGCCCAAGCTCCTGATCATCGTCAATGGAAGGGTCCTGACGGCTCTGCTTTTCGTGCCGATGCCGGCATTTTTCTCTGGAAAGCTCGCTCTCCTGCGCGTCTGCCCTGCTGTTCTGCGCTCGCCCCTTCGGCCCTTCGATCTTCGTCTGCGCGCTGCGCTCTTCACTGTCGCGCATGGCCAGGTTCTGCCGCTCGCGCTGGTCCTTTTTGCCCGGGCGGTGATAGCATAGAGCTCCCCTTGCGCTGGCCTGCGCTCGAAGTCTGCCCTCTTTCTTCATCTCGATCTTGCGCGCCACCTCCTCCTCGGTCAGTTCGCGCTCAGGGTTCAATGGCCCTTCGATCGCCTCCCTGAGCTGCTGCGCTGCCCGCTCAGCCTCACTTAGCGCTACCTCTTTGCGATCTTTCGGCTCCTTCGGCGCGAGGTCAGGTTCTGCGCCTTCCCTATCCCCACCCCCCAATTCCGCGCCATCCCCTGACGGTGGTGTGTATTCGGCGGCGCGCATGTCGGTGACACGCTCGAAACCCTTTGCGCGGGGTTCGTAATCTTTCCACGTCAGCCTGATCCGGGCAGCGGGGAAACCGTCGGGGAATTTCACGAACCCGTGCATGCTGGGCAGGTCGCTGATGTCGACCGGCATGACGAGTTCTTCAACGTTGGTCCGAGGCGTGATCGTCGATGCGTCGCGGTTGTCATTGTAGCCGTAGGAATAGGCTTCATCCATGATCCGGACCTGACGGTTCCCTATGAACTCGGAGCATCGCCGAGACGTCTCGGGATCGGCCGTCTTGAGGATCAGTTTGGTGCCCGCCAGCGAGGCCAGATTGGTCGCCCCGTTCTCGCCATAGGTTTCTTCAAGCTTGTCGAAGGAATGCATGCCAAGCACGAAGGCGCCGCCAAACGCGCGCGCGGTCTGAAGGCCATGGTCGATCGCCGGGAGACGATGCAGCGCATGGACCTCGTCGATGAGAAACCAGGTGCGCAGATCGCGGCTCCGTCCCATGTGGAACAGCGCATTGACGGCTAGGTCCATCCAGAGGGTCAAAAGCGGGCGATTGAGGACCAGGTCCGGATGCGTGGAGGTAATGAAAAGGATCGATCCTTCCTTGACCTCGGTGGTCATCCAATTCTTGATCGAGAAGCCGGTTTCACCCGGAGG